>NZ_JASBQZ010000002.1:217644-414308 GCF_029960685.1 Pseudomonas sp. AL10 | reverse complement strand
CGCCGTCAGGGCGGAACCCTAAGTGGCCGTTACCGCAGGAATGGATATGTACACGATCCAACTGTGTCGACCGTCAGGCCGTCTTCGCAGGCAAGCCAGCTCCCACATTTAGATCTTGGGGTGTCAGGTAGAGATGCGTCGGCCGTCAGGCCGCCACTCGAGCAAGCTCCCTCGCCACAGGTCCAGCGTCGTACCCGAAATTGTGTAGATACCTATGCCCCGATAGCGGAGTGTCAGTTACGGATGTAATGGCTGATACTCCGCTATCGGGGGCAAGCCCCCCCCACATTGGTTTGTGTTTGGCCGGAAAGGCGGTTATTCGGCGATGAGCCAATCCATCTGCCAGCCACCCTGGGTCTGGCCCAGTTGCTTGGACAGCCACGGCAACAACTCACGCAGTTCCTCCTCCAAGCCCCACGGCGGGTTGGCAATCGCCAGGCCCGAGCCGGTGAGGGTATTGGGCGTGTCCAGCGGATGCACCAGTAACTCCACACGCAGCAGCTTCGGCGCGCCAGTGCCGGCCAGGTCCTGGTAGAAACGGCGCAACATGCGCTGGTCTTTCACCGGGTACCAGATCGCCGCCACCGTCTGGCGCATACGGCTTACCGCCTCCTTGAGGGACGCCGCGCAACGCTGCATTTCGTCGAGTTTTTCAAACGGCGGGTCGATCAGCATCAGCGCGCGCTTTTCCGGCACCGGCAGCAAGGCCCGTGGCACATGCCAGCCTTCGCCCAGGTGCACTTTGACGCGGCGATCACCCTTCATGTTGTCCTTGAGCAGCACGCCATCTTCCGGGTGCTTCTCATTGAGCAGCACACGGTCCTGGGGCCGCGTGAGGCGGCGCGCCAGTTCCGGCGAGCCGGGGTAGTAGCGCAACTGGCCATCCGGGTTCATCTCGTGCAGCACGCGCATGTAGTCGGCGGTGAGCGGCGGCAGGTCGCTTGCGCCCCACAGGCGGGCGATGCCTTCCAGGTATTCACCGGTGCGGTTGGCCTGGTCGCCCTGCAGGTCGTACAAGCCAATGCCGGCGTGAGTGTCGAGGTAGGCGAACGGCTGCTCCTTGCGCGACATCAGGGCGATGAGGCGGGTCAAGGTCAGGTGTTTGAAGACATCGGCATGGTTGCCGGCGTGAAAGGCGTGACGATAATTCATGGTTGCTCCTGCGCAGGGGGCGAAGTTTACCTTCTACCGACGCAAAGGTGCAGGGCCGCACGGCAGGCGGCACGGATGTCACGCTATCACCAGGGGCTTAACTGAGTTGCGAGGCAAGGTAATCAGCCAATGCGCCATGGCTGATTTGCGGCCTGCGTGTGAAGTAGGCGACCTTGTGCTGCAAGGTGGCTGGGGTAAACGCGGTGTAGAGGTCAGGACGCTGCTCCTGGAGCCATTGCAGCAGGTTGTCGACAAGCACCTGCGGTGACTGCTGGGCCATGTGCGTCAGCAAGCACGCCGGAACCTGCCACCAGGGGCTGGCTGGGGCCGCAGCGACTGACCCGGTCGCCACGGACAGCGGCTGGCCGTTGACCAGGTAGCGCTGAAACACCGGCAACACGCGCGCCGCCTCGTCGCCTAATGACTGCAACATCGGCAAAAGGTGCGCGCCGTCCCAGAAACGCAAAAACACCGGCTGGTTTTCCGGCAGGTACACCTGGGTCAAGCCCTGCAAATGCTCGATCACCACCTCCAGCGGGCTGGATGAGACCGCCAGCCAGCCCCAATCCGTCGCTTGGGTGGTGGCTATCCAATCGAGAAAGGCACTGCCCGGCTCAACGATGCCCACGCAGGGCATGACCTCATCCCAGTCAGCGTAGGCCGTGCCCGCCCAGATCGGTCGCGGCATCTTTGCAGCGGCCGTGGCTTGCCAGGCGGCAAGCGGCTTGGCGTTGCTGGCATTGCCCAGCAGGGCGTACAGCTGTTCATCTGGCTGCAACGGGTAGTGCGCCAGCCAGGCAATGGGCGTCAAGGGCGCGGGCATCAGGACGCACTCCGTACAGGGGCGCCGATGTCACACTGGCCGTTCTTGCAGCGCTCGCATTCTTCACAGAACGGCGCGCTGCGTTTGAGGCTGACCACTTGCGCACGGCTTAACGGCGCGGGCACTACCGCCAATAAAGTCTCGTTCAATCCAGGCATCAACGGCGCCGGCATCGGGGCCGGCGCGCTGCCGAGCTGGATCGGCACACTGCTGAATATCCCGCCCGCTGACAACGTGATCGACTGCCCGCCCGCCTGGATCGTCACGCTGGCACCCGCATCAATGAGGATGCTTTGCCCGGCGCCCAGCGCAATGGTCTGCCCGGCCCGCATGTGCTGGGAACCGCCGACCACCAGATGGTCATCCTGCTTGAGCTCGGTCAAACGGTTGCCGTGGGTGATGCGCTGCTCCTGGCCCTGCAACTCATGGCGCGACTCGCCGCCCACCTGCACGCGACGCTGGTTATCGACCTGTACCTGTTGGTCATGCAGCACATGCTGGGTCCAGTCCCGCTGGGCGCGCAGGTAGATTTCCTCGGCGCCCTTACGGTCCTCAATACGCAGTTCGTTGTAGCCGCCACCGCCAGGGCTGCTCTGGCTACGCCAGATGCTACGGGTCTTGTCCGCCGGCAGGTCGAGGGGCACTGGCGTGGCGGTGTTGGGCAGGCACCCCACTACCAGCGGCATGTCCATATCGCCATTGACGAACCCCACCAGCACTTCCATGCCGACCCTGGGGATCAGCACCACACCATAACGGTCATGGGCCCAACCACTGGCCACCCGCAGCCAGCAGCTGGAATGGTCGTTGTGCTCACCGACACGATCCCAGGCCAGTTGCACCTTGACCCGGCCGTACTCGTCACAGTGGACCTCACTGTCAACCGGGCCGGTGACCACCGCGCTTTGATACCCCGATACCGTCGGGCGCGGCTGCTCCGGCAAGGGCGGACGAAACACCGCATCCCATGGCGCGGCGACAAATGCGTTGCGATAGCCCTGGCGCAGTTCCCCTCCCTCCTCCTCGGTGACCGCCTCCTCCAGCACCTGGGGCTGCTTGCCTTCATGGCGCACCTGCGTCACCAGCCACAAGTCATTCCAGTCCTCGCGGGGGTGCTCACGCAACTGCAAAAACCGGCCACTGGCCAACGCCGGCTCATCGCCCTGGCCATGGGCGCTGCGATAGTCGCTGCGGTGCCGCTCCAGGCCACGCTGGGCTAGGCATCTGCCCTGGGCTCGGTCGGAAAAGTTGCCAGGGTAGTGCTGCGCTTCAAGCTTGGGCAATGACTCGTCGGCAGCCGTGCCCTCCAACTCGACATGGGGTTTTCGAAAGTCGTAATCGCGCAGGTTCAGCGCCGTGGTCCGGGTCGCCAATTGCAAGGTGAAGCGCTTGATCGCGGGGGTATCGGCCACCATTCCCGAACCTGGCCGGTAAGGCGTGGGCTGATCCATCTGGGCAAACACCGTCTGGTCATCGCCAAACACCAGCAGATGCCCTTCGGGGGAATGCTGGAAGTGATAGTGAATCCCCAGTTCGGCACACAGGCGCTGAATGAACGCCAGGTCGCTCTCGCCGAACTGCACGCAATATTCACGCTCCGGGTAATCACCGCTCAACCGGAACTCAAAGCGATCACTGTGAATCCCCTGCCCGGCCAACACCTGAGCAACAATCTGCGGCACCGTCTTATGCTGAAAAATACGCTGATGGCTGCTGTGCGCCAGGTACGCCAGATGCGGCGCAAGACTGAGCTGGTAACGCGTCAAGCGCCGCCCCGAGTCGCCCTGGGCAACCCGATACACCAGGCCATGAACGCCATGCCCCTGATCGTCGAAGCCCAAGTACACCTGCCGATGCAGCAAGGCCTCCAGATCGACATCCGGCTGCTCGCTGAGCAGCTCAAGTTCAAAACGATAGGGCTGGCTGATGGCCTCGGTGCCGCTGAACGCGAACACCTTGAAGTCACTGGGCGCCCCGTCCAGGGCCAAAGTAAATGCAGGTTGGTTGGCAGGAGCGAACATCCGGTGTTTCTCTGCGAAGGGTGGGTAGCAGAGTCTGCACCAACACATTGTCGCGTTGAGTGGTCGACATCTAAATAAGAAATACCCTACGCCGTGAGCCATACCCAATAGCGTTCGGAAATAACCATACGCGCAGGTTTTTAACCCTAGCGTCGGGTCTTTTGAGGGCGGGCAACCTGATGACGAATTGATCGCTTTCAGAGTATTCCTACTCAAACGAGGCCGCCATCCGACACGCCCTTATTTTCCTCCCATGCTCAAATTCTCGCTATTAGGCGAACCTGAATCCCCTCGAAGTCCGCCGCCCTCCGGAACAAGAGGCCTGCATGCCCATCGATCCCGCATCACTGCTCTCATCACAAAAACACCGATTGATCAAATTAACGGTGCAAACAGAATCTGATCACGAACTGTTGCTTGACAGTTTCAGTGGCCATGAAGCGATATCCCAACCTTTCAGCTTTGACTTAGCGTTGCTTAGCCGCGATCCCCTGATCGAACTCAAGACCGTGGTCGGCCAACCCACGCTGCTTGAAATCGAATTGGCCAATGGCGCTCACCGTTGCATTCACGGCCACATCACGGCCTTCAACCACCTGAATAATGATGGCGGCTTGAGCTATTACTCGGCGACGTTGAGCCCATGGTTCTGGTATCTAAGCCAGCGCGTCGACTCTCGCATCTTCCAAGAGTGCACGGTTGTCGACGTGTTGCACACGGTCTTCGCTCATTACGGCGCGTTGGCCAAGTTCCGATTCGATCTTGCACAGGGCGCGCCCCTCAGAACCCACAGTTGCATCACTCAGTTCAATGAAACAGACGAACACTTTGCACGCCGTCTGCTTGAGCAAGAGGGCTTGCTGTTCTACTTCGAACACGCCGCACACAACCACACATTGGTAGTGCGAAATGATTCAGACAGGCTCTCGCCGCTGGAGCACCAACCGGTCATTCAATACCACCAGCCTTCGATCCCGACCAATGCCGACTCCATCAGCGAATGGGCTGCCCAACGCCAGCAGCAATCCGACGCCCTCAGTGTTCCCTCGTTCGATTACAAGCAGGCAGAGCCATGGGAGCACGTCGATACAGGTTTGCAGGATGCTGCCAGCGACTCTGCTCAACTTGAGCGGTACGAATTTTTAGGCCAACACAACCCGGGTAGCCGTGCTGACGCGACCAATCGTGTCGGTTGGCGCCGGGATGCCTTATATGCGTTGAGCAAAACCTTTCGCGGGGCCAGCAACTGCCGAGCGATGGTGCCGGGCTACACCTTTACGCTGACGCAGCATCCCCGACATGACCCCGCATGGACACCTGGCCGCAATGATCCACGCGCGCCAGGGGCCACGATTGATGAGTTTCTGCTGTTGAACGTGCAGCACCAGGGGCATAACAACTACCTGACCGAAGCTGAAGCGGACTACAGCAACACCTTCACCAGTATCCGTCGCCATATTCTTTATCGCCCTCAATGCTTGACGCCATGCCCAGTGGTTGCCGGGCCTCTGACCGCTATCGTGGTCGGCGATAGTGCCTTGGGTGAGGTGCATACCGATGAGTGGGCGCGAGTGAAAGTGCGCTTTCATTGGCAGCGCCAACAGGCCGATCAACGCAACGGCGCAAGGCAGCCAGCGCAAGACACCGCGTGGCTGCGGGTCTCCCACCCCAGCGCAGGGGAAGGCTTTGGCCATCAGTTCATGCCGCGTATCGGGCAGGAAGTGGTCGTGAGTTTTATCGCCGGGGACATCAACCAGCCGTTGATCACCGGCACCGTCTACAACAGCTCCCACCACTCGCCACGCTTCAGCGAGGTGGCAGGGCTGAAGCAGTTGCCGAGCAACAATGCCCTGAGCGGAATCAAGACAAAAGAGCACAAGGGTGGCGGTTACAACGAGTTGTTGTTTGATGACACCGCAGGTGAGCTGCGCACTCGACTCGCGAGCCATCATCAGGACACCGCATTGAACCTGGGCAAACTGACGACACCGCGCAGCGAAGGCAAGGCCCAGCCGCTGGGCAACGGTGCAGAGCTTCGCACCAATGCCGCAATAGCCTTACGTGCCGCACAAGGCTTGCTGCTCACCACCTACGCCAAGCACCAGGCGCAAGACCCGCAATTGGGCCGTGAAAGCCTGTTGGAACTGCTCAACCAGTGCGCCGACCTGTTTAAAGCATTGGGTGAAACCGCCGCCGCACAAGGTGCCCAGTCGCTCGATCACGCCGGTCTCGAAGCCCTGCACCAAACCCTGAATCAGTGGCCCGCTGCAGATAGCTCAACCAGCGGTGAACCACTGATCGCCCTCACCAGCGAGGCTGGCATTGTCAGTGCTACCCCGGCCTCCCAAGCCCATTACGCCGGAGGCAACCACGACACCACCGCGCAGGACCACCTGCAAATGACCAGCGGCGCGGCCATGCGCCTGCATGCAGGCAACGGTATCTCTGCATTTGCCCAAGACGCTGGCATCAGCACCATCGCCAATCGCGGCAAAGTACTGGTGCAGGCCCAAAGCGACAACATCGCCCTCAACGCACAAAAGAACCTGCACGCCTCGGCGGCTGAAGGTGAAATCGTCCTCACGGCGCCGACCATTCGCCTGGTCGCCGATGACGGTAGTTACATCAAGATTGGCGGCGGCATCGAAATCGGTACGTCGGGCAGTGCCATCGTGCATGCGGCGAACCATGACTGGGTGGGCCCCAAGACTGACCGCGTACCGATGCCGGCGTTTGGGCGTGACGGAGCCGATCAGCGTCACGTTTTGCACTTCGAGGGTGACGCAAAGGCGGCTGCGTTATCGCAGGCTTACAACGTCGCGCTGGAGGATGGCAGCGTGGTGCAAGGCATCACTGGAAGTGACGGCGGCACGGAACAGATTCAGCGGGAATCCATGCAGTTGGCGAATGTGAATGTGTTGAAGCCGTTGCTCTAGCCCAGTGAACAACGTGGCCTGACACACGCAGCACGGTAGTAAATCAAACAAATAGCCAAAGGAGCTAAGGCATGAGCGACCCCAACTACAGTGTCATCGCCGAGCACCGTAGCCGACTTGTCCCCAATCGACCGGGTGATCGACTGATCGCCATCCCACGCGACATGCCCGGCATCGTGATTTTCTTGCATGGTGTTAACGATCCTGGCGCTTCGTACGAGTCGGTGGAAACGGGACTGCTTCAGGGCCTGAACGAGCGGCTGCATCGACCGGACTTGTGCGCGGGAAGTTATGGCGCTGACTTTGCGGCGGCAAAGGCGATTCCGGTAGAGGACTTAAACAGTGTCGAACAACGCATGCTCGACGACCCCGACACTTACCTCTACAAACGTACCACCGATAAAACCACCCGCAGCTGTTTCATCCCGTTCTATTGGGGCTATCGCGCCGCGCCCGACGAAATCAAACGCGACAAGAACGGCGACCCCACCAAGCTGCGCACCCAGTACCAGGACAATTTCGACAACCGCCTGGACCGTCACTTCGCCAAGGGCGGTGGGTTCTTCGCCAATGCCACCAACAACCTGCTGGAAATGTTCGGCGAGGGGTTCAACAAAATTACCCGGCACGCGGCCAATCTTAGTTTGAAAACCCCACTGTTCATGGGTGCTAACCCCCAACGTCGTTATTTCATCCTGGCTGCCCATCGCCTGGCCATGTTGATCAGTGAAGCGCGCCGTCTTGCCCCCGATGAAACCATCACCATCATGGGCCACAGCCAGGGCACGCTGATCACCCTGCTTGCGCAGGCATTACTGGTGGATCGAGGCCAACGTTGCGCCGACTGCGCGATCATGGTCGCCTCGCCGTATTCACTGTTGCCGAATAAGACCCCGAAAGGCTCCGATACCCTCGGCACTCTGATCGATATCGTGCAGGCCATAACCGCCACACCTCATCCAGCACCGCCCCTTATGGCGATGCAATACGGGCAACCCGGTTATGGCGGTCGCACCGGCCCGAATTGGTCGCCGCAGCAAGGCCAACGCCTGGGGCCGGATGACAGCACTGTGGTGTTTCCCGAGCGTGACAATCGCGGCAAGGTTTACCTGTATTTCAGTCATGACGACTCCACCGTGGGCCTTCGCGATGTGAGCGGCATCGGCACCTTCGGCGTGCCGCCGCACTTACCCGATGGCACACCCGCGATGGCCGCCATGCCTTCGGGTTTCTATCAGCGGTTGTGGAGCAAACGGCATCGCAATCAACAGCCGATCTACGTGGGCGCGGAGCCGGCGCTCGTGCCGTTACGGGTTAGAGGCGAGCGCCGCGCCGCCGAACATCGTCCTGTCCCAGCGCTGTTTCAAAAAAACACCGGCATTGGCGATACCGTTTATGTCAACGGCGAAGCCCTGATCCCGCCCCATGCTCCGCAAATGTTCAGTGGTGAAGCTGTCACCGGCAGCCCGACCCAGCCAGGTATCGACGCGCCGGATGCGGTGTCGCAGAACAATGCGCTAGGCAATAAAACCGCCAAGTTCAAATGGATTGAAGTGCGCCAAAGCCCACAGCGGGTGGACCTTGATCAGGCGTTGATTGCCTGGAACGAGGATAAACACCCGGACGACCAGACACGTGTGCTGCGCCAGAGGATGTCGGGCAACCCAATGCTCGGAGCGGTCGGCCACTTTTTGATTGAGCGGGAAGAAACCCCCAACGAGATCCGCGCACGCTTAGCGGTAGACCCAGAGGAATGGGACAACAACAGCTATCACTCGGCGGTGTTGCGCAGCCCGGAAAACCATCGGTGGGTGACAGCGATGGATGTGGCGGTGGGTCAGGGTAAATGTTTGGACGATCCGCAGATTCGGGAGGTGCTGATTGCGATGGCAGATTGGCGGATGGATGAAAAAACATTCGAAAACGAAGTTACACAAATGCCCGGATGGCCAAAGTTAAGCGCGGAGGCACGTGCATTGGTTACAGCCAACTACAAGTATTACGACAAAGGGATATTTCCCTCTCCTGAAATGGTGCCAATGACACCCCCGCCCATGATTAGAAGACCCGGCCACACAGGAGGTCAATCATGAGCAGCCGACCGCGCTTAACGGCTTTCCTCTGGATCGGATTCATACTGGTGCTCGGTTGGCTGACGTTCGTGACCTCCGAAGTGATGAAATACATAGAGATTGAAGAGATGACGATGAAATCCGTTGGGCTGCCCACTCTCGCTGGGCTTGCTGCCATTTTTGGAGTGGTGGTGTTGCTGTATGGCGCGGTGTGGGGCGGCAAGGCCTTGATGCAGTGGGCCAATGGCGGCGCTGATGTCGTTGCACAACCTGCGCCACTGACCGCTGAGCAAATTGCCGAACGTGAACGGACCTATGCGCTGGAAATCAGGGCGGCGGGGTTGGCGGTGGGTGTTTGGCATCAGACCCGCATTTGGAATTTGATCAAGAAAAAGAACGACAACTTCAGCTCTATCTATTCCCAGAAGGCCGAGGATTATCCTTACTCTGCGAGTACCCGACGTGATATTGCTGTGATCAATACCGGCGCATCGTTTCACCATTCCGCCCGCGATGCCGTGGCCTACTGGCCCTTGCCGACCTTTGCCTTGGGCCCTCCCAAACGCTTCAATAGCACTGGCTCTGCGAGCAATATTTGGAGTGGCCGAAATGCCGCCACGCTCGGCGTGACGCTGTTTCTCTGGCAAGACGCGGACAACACTACTCACGCTCAACCCATGATCGAAAAGCTGTTTCAGTTTTTTGATGACAACCCAGAAGTACCAGAGGCATTGATCGTTAGCGAAGATGGCGATACGACGCGCAATGGTCTTCGGGTTACCGGGACACCAGGCATGCAGGATGGCTACGCGGTGCCCCAAGTCTATGAAGCCATGACTGGTCTGTTGGTCTCGCGTTCGGATCGGGTTGATCAATATCTGCGCCCGTTCGCCACCAACGAGGAAGAGGACAACCAGAATAAGCGCACCGATATGGGCAAGTTATGGGCGTTTTATTGGAAGCACACCTATGCCTTTGATGATGTCTATGAAGCAGAAAAACGTGCCGAAGGATTCGAAGCCCCCAACGGCCCCGGCACCATGTCCAGCACCTACTGGCACGCCCAACTCCCCGAACTCTGGCAAACCCTCAGCAATCGCGGCCCCGGTCATTTCAAGCCCACACCCTGGCTACCCGTGCGTTGGGCCGAGCATCAAATCAAGGAGTTCGATGCCGCGCCCATGCTCGGTTACTTGCACCGTCCGATAAAAGTAGCGATGACCGACGAAACCGGCAAGAAGCTCAAGCCTGCGTTACAGGTCAAGGCGCTACAAGGCGCCTGGCTTAAAGCTCTGAACACCTTGCCCGAAGGCACCGCCCCAGTACGCGTGTTCTACGACAGCACCGACAACATCGACGGCCTGATTGCCCTCAACAACGCCCTGCACGGGCTCAACACCGACGGCACCGGTATCGAACTGGGCAATGTCGAAGAGGGCTACGACCTGGGCCGACGCCTGGGCAATACCGGCGTCAGCAGCGCATTGGTCGCTATCAACCTCGCCAGCATGGCCAGCTACCTCGACGGTGGCACCAGCGCCGTGGTCTACAACGGCAGCGATGGCAGCACCACCGTACAAATGGTCCGCCCACCCGACGAAGCCACTAAAACCCAAAACGCGAAAACCCGCTGGGCAGATCCCTTCAGTTTTGGTGCGCCGGGAGTCAAGCAATGAAACGACCTGTGTGTTTAGGTGATGCCACCAGTAGTGGCGGTAAAGTCATCGAGTGCCAGCTTGCCGGTACTCATCAGATCAACGGCAAAACCGTAGCCGTACTCGGTGATAAAGCCAGCTGCCCACTGCACCAAGGCATCTATGCGTTTATAGAGGCCCACCCTCATCGACGTATGAACGGTCTGAGCGTCGTCCTGGATGGGCATCGGCTGGAATGCGGTTGTCATGGGGTGGCGAGCCATGCGGATAGCGTGCAAGTGGACTGACTGTCTAAGCAACACTTTTTGGTACTTAACCAAAAATATGGGGCAGCGTTTGAATTGCCCCAGCGCTTTTTCATCGAGCGGACCGGGCTTTCACTGATCTAGGTCGTACCGACTTTACCGAACCCCAAGGATGCTGATTTCGACTGAAGTGGCAATAAAAAACGGCCCACCATCCAAAGGACGCGGGCCGCTTTCTTTCCAACTTGATAGGCGTTAAACGCCCAACGAATTACTTGTTCAAGTTGTAATCTTTTTCCGCAGCATCAAAACGCTCGACCATACCCACCGTCGGTGCGCCCATCTTGCTCACGAAGTAGATCGCCAGGCTGGCGAAGATGAAGCCTGGGATGATTTCGTACAGGCCCAGCAATTCGAAGTGCTTCCACACGATTACGGTGATCGCGCCGACCAGGATGCCGGCCAGTGCGCCGTTGCGGGTCATGTGTTTCCAGATTACCGAGATCAGTACCACAGGGCCGAAGGCTGCACCGAAACCGGCCCAGGCGTAGCTGACCAGGCCCAGTACGCGGTTTTCCGGGTTGGCGGCCATGGCGATGGCGATCAAGGCCACGACCAGCACCATCAGGCGACCGACCCATACCAGTTCACGCTGGGACGCGCCCTTGCGCAGGAACGCCTTGTAGAAGTCTTCGGTCAGGGCGCTGGAGCACACCAGCAATTGGCAGCTCAGGGTACTCATCACAGCAGCCAGAATGGCCGACAGCAATACACCGGCAACCCATGGGTTGAACAGGATCTTGGCCAGTTCGATAAACACACGCTCTGGGTTTTCAGTCACCGGGCCTGCCACTTCCGGGTGCGCCGAGAAGTAAGCGATACCGAAGAAGCCCACTGCCACGGTGCCGCCCAGGCACAGGATCATCCAGGTCATGGAAATACGACGCGCCTTGGCGATCGACTTCACCGAGTCCGCCGCCATGAAACGTGCGAGGATGTGCGGCTGGCCGAAGTAGCCCAGACCCCAGCCCATCAGCGAGATGATGCCGATGAAGGTGGTGTTTTTCAGCATGTCGAAGCTGGTCGGGTCCTTGGCTTCAATGGCCAGGAAGGTGGTGTCTACCCCGCCGGTGGCCAGCAGCACGATGATCGGCGTGAGGATCAGCGCGAAGATCATCAGCGTGGCTTGTACGGTGTCGGTCCAGCTGACTGCCAGGAAACCACCGATGAAGGTGTAGGCAATGGTCGCCGCAGCACCGGCCCACAGCGCGGTCTCGTAGGACATGCCGAAGGTGCTTTCGAACAGGCGGGCGCCGGCAACGATGCCGGAAGCACAGTAGATGGTGAAGAACACCAGGATCACCACGGCGGAGATGATCCGCAGCAGGCCGCTTTTATCTTCGAAGCGGCTGGAGAAGTAATCCGGCAGGGTCAGGGCGTCGCCGTTGTGTTCGGTCTGCACCCGCAGGCGGCCGGCCACGAACAACCAGTTGAGGTAAGCACCGACGATCAGGCCGATGGCAATCCAGCTTTCCGACAGACCGGACATGTAGATCGCGCCCGGCAAGCCCATCAACAGCCAGCCGCTCATGTCGGAAGCACCGGCGGACAGAGCTGTCACCACGCTACCGAGGCTGCGGCCGCCCAGGATGTAATCGGAAAGGTTGTTGGTGGAGCGATAGGCCATCAGGCCGATCAGCACCATTGCTGCGATGTAGATCACGAACGTGATCAGGGTTGGATTACTAACGCTCATAGGAGTGACGCCCTGGCTTTGTTTTTATGTAGCGACGGTCATGGGGACGGCCACCCGTGGATAACCGGATAGACGAACCTGCATGCCGCGCATTTATGACTGGCGTTTCCCCAGGAAAGCCGCCAGCCGATGAACCCACCCTGAGGGTTGGTTGCACCTTGGTGCGCGAATGCTATTCAACAAAGCAAATAAGGTGCAACCAGTTTCTGCCGATTAAGTTGCACCCAAGTATGTTTTAGGACAAACGCGCTTTTTTTGCTCCCTTTCGGAGCAAGAACAGCCGATCTCAGAAGCAAATGCACCAGCGCGGAGCGGATTCCGTCGTGTGTTTATTTTTTTCCGATCAAGCGTCGAACATTTAACCAACAAAAGGGTTGCACCCGGTTGCACCTCGAGATGGGCAAAGCTAATCTTGCCGCCAGCAGATGCCACTCGGTAGTGGCACCCATGAGGATAAAAAAATGGCAACGACCACCCTTGGGGTCAAACTCGACGACCCGACCCGCGAACGCCTGAAGGCCGCCGCGACCTCCATTGATCGCACGCCGCACTGGCTGATCAAGCAGGCGATTTTCAATTACCTGGAGAAACTCGAGGGTGGTGCAACCCTGTCCGAGCTCAATGGCTTGAGCAGCAAGGAGGCCGATGATGCCGGCGAGGTCCAGGCCGACCACGCCCACCAGTGCTTCCTTGAGTTCGCCGAGAGCATCCTGCCGCAATCGGTATTGCGTGCCGCAATCACCGCCGCTTACCGCCGCCCCGAGCCGGAAGTGGTGCCGATGCTGATCGAACAGGCGCGCCTGCCGGCACCGATGGCCGAAGCCACCAACAAGCTGGCCGCGAGCATTGCCGAAAAACTGCGCAATCAGAAGAGTGCCGGCGGCCGTGCCGGTATTGTTCAGGGCCTGCTGCAAGAATTCTCCCTGTCGTCCCAGGAAGGCGTGGCGCTGATGTGCCTGGCCGAAGCGCTGCTGCGTATCCCGGACAAAGGCACCCGCGATGCGCTGATCCGCGACAAGATCAGCACCGGCAACTGGCAGCCACACCTGGGCAACAGCCCATCGCTGTTCGTCAACGCCGCTACCTGGGGCCTGCTGCTGACTGGCAAGCTGGTATCGACCCACAACGAAGCAGGCCTGACCTCGTCCTTAAGCCGCATCATCGGCAAGAGCGGCGAGCCGATGATCCGCAAGGGCGTCGACATGGCCATGCGCCTGATGGGCGAGCAGTTCGTCACCGGCGAAACCATCGCCGAAGCCCTGGCCAATGCGAGCAAATTCGAAGCCAAGGGCTTCCGCTATTCCTACGACATGCTCGGTGAAGCCGCGCTCACCGAACACGACGCCCAGAAGTACCTGGCCTCGTACGAACAAGCCATTCATTCCATCGGCAAAGCCTCCCATGGCCGTGGGATCTATGAAGGCCCGGGCATCTCCATCAAACTCTCCGCCCTGCACCCACGCTACAGCCGTGCACAGTACGAGCGTGTGATGGACGAGCTGTACCCGCGCCTGCTGTCGCTGACCTTGCTGGCCAAGCAGTACGACATCGGCCTGAACATCGACGCCGAAGAAGCCGACCGCCTGGAGCTGTCCCTGGACCTGCTCGAGCGCCTGTGCTTCGAGCCGCAACTGACCGGCTGGAACGGCATCGGCTTTGTGATCCAGGCGTACCAGAAGCGTTGCCCGTATGTGATCGACTACGTCATCGACCTGGCCCGCCGCAGCCGCCATCGCCTGATGATCCGCCTGGTAAAGGGCGCGTACTGGGACAGCGAAATCAAGCGCGCCCAGGTCGAAGGCCTGGAAGGCTACCCGGTCTACACCCGCAAGGTGTACACCGACGTTTCCTACATTGCCTGCGCACGCAAACTGCTGTCGGTGCCGGAAGTCATCTACCCGCAGTTCGCCACACACAACGCCCACACCCTGTCGGCTATCTACCACATCGCCGGTCAGAACTATTACCCCGGCCAGTACGAGTTCCAGTGCCTGCACGGCATGGGTGAACCGCTGTACGAACAGGTTGTAGGCAAGGTTTCCGAAGGCAAGCTGAACCGTCCGTGCCGTGTGTACGCGCCGGTCGGTACCCACGAAACACTGTTGGCTTATCTGGTACGCCGCCTGCTGGAAAACGGCGCCAACACCTCGTTCGTCAACCGTATCGCTGACCAGTCCATCTCGATCCAGGAATTGGTAGCCGACCCGGTAGCCAGCATCGAGCAAATGGCAACCCAGGAAGGCGGTTTCGGCCTGCCGCACCCGCGCATTCCGTTGCCGCGTGACCTATACGGCAGCGACCGCGCCAACTCGGCCGGTATCGACCTGGCCAACGAACACCGCCTGGCCTCGTTGTCCTGCGCCCTGCTCGCCACTGCTCACAACAACTGGAAGGCCGCGCCGATGCTCGGTTGCGCCGCCAGCAATGAAGCAGCCCAACCGGTGCTGAACCCGTCCGACCTGCGTGATGTGGTCGGCCAGGTACAGGAAGCCACCGTCGAAGACGTCGACAACGCCATCCAGTGCGCCATCAGCGCCGCGCCGATCTGGCAGGCCACCCCGCCCGCCGAACGCGCCGCCATTCTGGAACGCGCCGCCGATCTGATGGAAGGCGAGATCCAGCCGCTGATGGGCTTACTGGCCCGTGAAGCCGGCAAGACCTTCGCCAACGCCATCGCCGAAGTGCGTGAAGCCGTGGACTTCCTGCGTTACTACGCGGTGCAGGCGCGCAACGACTTTACCAATGACGCCCACCGCCCATTGGGCCCGGTGGTGTGCATCAGCCCATGGAACTTCCCACTCGCCATCTTCAGCGGCCAGGTGGCTGCTGCACTGGCTGCCGGTAACCCGGTGCTGGCCAAGCCTGCCGAGCAGACGCCGCTGGTGGCTGCCCAAGCCGTACGCATCCTGCTTGAAGCTGGCATTCCGGAAGGTGTGCTGCAATTGCTGCCAGGCCAGGGCGAAAGCGTCGGTGCCCGCCTGGTGGGTGATGATCGCGTCAAAGGTGTGATGTTCACCGGCTCCACCGAAGTGGCGCGCCTGCTGCAACGCAATGTCGCCGGTCGCCTGGATGCCCAGGGTCGCCCGATTCCACTGATCGCCGAAACCGGTGGCCAGAACGCGATGATCGTGGACTCCTCGGCGCTGACCGAACAAGTGGTGATCGACGTCGTGTCGTCGGCCTTCGACAGCGCCGGTCAACGTTGCTCGGCCCTGCGCGTACTGTGCCTGCAGGAAGATTCGGCAGACCGTGTAGTCGAAATGCTCAAGGGCGCCATGGCTGAATGCCGCCTGGGTAACCCGGAACGCCTGTCGGTGGACATCGGCCCGGTGATCGACGCCGAGGCCAAGGCTGGTATCGAGAAACACATCCAGGCCATGCGCGACAAAGGCCGCAACGTTTACCAAGTGGCGATTGCCGACGGTGAAGAGATCAAGCGCGGCACCTTCGTGATGCCGACCCTGATCGAGCTGGAAAGCTTCGACGAACTGCAACGCGAGATCTTCGGCCCGGTACTGCACGTGGTGCGCTACAAGCGTAAAGAGATCGACCAGCTCATCGGCCAGATCAACGCTTCCGGCTATGGTCTGACCCTGGGCGTGCACACCCGCATCGACGAAACCATCGCCAAGGTGATCGACAACGTCAACGCCGGTAACGTCTACGTCAACCGCAACATTGTGGGTGCCGTGGTCGGCGTGCAACCGTTCGGCGGCGAAGGCCTGTCGGGTACTGGCCCGAAAGCCGGAGGCCCGCTGTACCTGTACCGTTTGCTGTCGACTCGTCCTACCGATGCAATCGAGCAATCCTTCGTACGAGGCGACAAGTTGGCCGCGCCGGACGTGCGCCTGCGTGATGCCATGAGCCAATCGCTGACCGCCCTGAAAACCTGGGCCGACAGCAATAAGTTCAGTGAACTGAGCGCCCTGTGCACGCAGTTCGCCGCCCAGTCGCAAAGCGGTATCACCCGCCAACTGGCCGGCCCGACCGGCGAGCGCAACAGCTACGCCATCCTACCGCGCGAGCACGTACTGTGCCTGGCCGAAGTGGAAGGCGACCTGCTGACCCAACTGGCTGCGGTATTGGCCGTCGGTGGTTCGGCGGTATGGCCGGAAACCGAGCTGACCAAGGCCTTGTTCCCACGCCTGCCGAAAGAGATTCAGGCAAAGATCAAGCGCGTGGCCGACTGGACCAAGGACGACGTGGTGTTTGACGCCGTGCTGCATCACGGTGATTCCGACCAACTGCGTGCGGTGTGCCAGCAAGTGGCGCAGCGCGGTGGGGCGATTGTTGGGGTACATGGTATGTCGCAAGGCGAAACGGCGATTGCGCTGGAGCGTCTGGTGATCGAGCGTGCGTTGAGCGTTAACACCGCTGCAGCGGGTGGTAACGCCAGCCTGATGACCATCGGCTAACTGACACAACGCGGCTGATCATTCCCACGCTCCGCGTGGGAATGCAGCTTAAGGACGGCCTCATCGCAGGCAAGCCAGCTCCCACACTGATCGCGCTCCACGTTGTGCCAGCGTTTTGCCCTTCTATCACTTAGATCAATCTTGCTACCCACCCTCCATTCGCGCACTTAGACTCAGGCCAATTCCTTCAAAGGTACGCCGCCATGTCCGAGACGCTGCTCAGTTCCCGCAATCTGGCTTTCGAGCTGTATGAAGTCCTCGATGCCGAGGGCCTGACCCAGCGCGAGCGGTTTGCCGAACACAACCGCGAAACCTTCGATGCCGCGATCAGCACGGCGCGCAACATCGCAGAAAAGTACTTCGCCCCTCACAACCGCAAGAACGACGAAAACGAACCGCGCTATGAGAACGGCCAGGCGATCCTGATCCCGGAGGTCAAACCCGCCGTGGACGCCTTCCTTGAAGCCGGCTTCCTCAACGCAGCACGCAGCTTTGAAGCAGGTGGCATGCAACTGCCGACGCTGTTGTCCCAGGCCTGTTTCGCGCATTTCCAAGCGGCCAACGCCGCGTCGACGTCCTACCCGTTCCTGACCATGGGTGCCGCCAACCTCATTGAGAGCTTCGGCACCGAGGAGCAGAAACAGCGCTTCCTGCAGCCGATGATCGACGGGCGCTTCTTCGGCACCATGGCCCTGACCGAGCCCCATGCCGGTTCTTCCCTGTCGGACATTCGGACCCGTGCGGAACCTGCGGCTGGCGGCAGTTATCGGCTCAAGGGCAACAAAATCTTTATCTCCGGTGGCGACCATTCGCTGTCGGAAAACATCGTGCACATGGTGCTGGCCAAGTTGCCGGACGCTCCCGCTGGCGTGAAGGGCATTTCGCTGTTTATCGTGCCCAAGTTCCTGGTCAACGATGACGGCAGCCTGGGCGCTCGCAACGATGTGCTACTGGCGGGGCTGTTCCACAAGATGGGCTGGCGCGGCACCACGTCCACAGCACTAAACTTCGGCGATAACGGCAACTGTGTCGGCTACCTGGTGGGCAAACCGCACCAGGGCTTGAGCTGCATGTTCCAGATGATGAACGAGGCACGCATCGGCGTGGGTATGGGCGCGGTGATGCTCGGTTACGCCGGCTACCTTTACTCTCTGGACTACGCCCGCGAACGGCCCCAGGGGCGCCTGCCTGATAGCAAAGACCCGAGCACCGCACCGGTGGCGATCATCCAGCACGCCGACATCAAGCGCATGTTGCTGACCCAGAAAGCCTATGTAGAAGGCGCCTTTGACCTGGGCCTCTACGCAGCCCGGCTGTTCGACGACACCACCACCCTGGCCACCGACACCGAGCGCAAGCACGCCCACGAACTGCTCGACCTGCTCACCCCCATCGTCAAATCCTGGCCGTCGGAGTTCTGCCTCAAGGCCAACGAGCTGGCGATCCAGATTCTTGGCGGCCACGGCTACACCCGCGAATACCCGGTGGAACAGTACTACCGCGACAACCGCCTGAACCCCATCCATGAGGGCACCCACGGCATCCAGTCCCTGGACCTGCTCGGGCGCAAATTGGCGCAGAACGGTGGTGCCGGCTTGAAGCAACTGATTCGCCTGATCGCCGAAACCGGAGCCCGGGCGCAAAGGCACCCTTCACTCACGGCATTGCGAGAGCCCCTGGAGCAACTGGTAAACCGGCTGCAAAGCGTCACGATTGGCCTGCTCACCGATCTCGCCCAAGGCAAGGTCAACAGCAGCCTGGCGAACTCGGCGCTGTACTTGAAAGTGTTCGGGCACACGGTGATCGGCTGGCGCTGGCTGGAACAGGCGATCCGCGCCGAAGAAGGGCTGGCCAAGGGTGACGCGGCTGATGCGGCCTTTTATAAGGGCAAGCTCCAGGCCGCCCGGTACTTCCTGACCTGGGAAGTACCGAGCTGCCATCATGAACTGGCGATTCTGGAGGCACGCGACGATACGTGCCTGGGCATGCAAGACGAGTGGTTCTAGCCCTCAGGGCTGACCGATCACCTTGGAGATCACATCGACCGTGGCGCTGACTTGCTCTTGGTAACGGTCGAGTTCCTGCTGGTGAGCCTGTTGCATTTCAATCTGCTCGGCGCACAGGTTCAGCGCGGCCAATACCAATAGCTTGTCACCAATCAGGGTCGGGTACTTTTTCTTGGTAACGGCCAGGGAGGCCTTGAGCATAGTCACGGCATGCATCAGGGTCTGATCTTCGCCGGCCGGTGCCTTGATCGAGTAATCCTCTCCGAGAATCGAAACGACCTTTATGCGCTCACTCATGCGCTGACAGGCCCTGCACTCACACGCTCAACCAGCGCCTGGATGCGGGCGGCCGTGGCGCCGTGCTTTTCTTCCTGTTCCATCAGGTTCAGTTGCAGGCTGTCGTTTTCGTCTTTGGCGCGGGCCAGCTCGGCCTTGAGGGATTCGTTGCTGCCCAGCAGTTCTTGATTCTGCTGTACGAGGTCGCTGACCAGTTGTTCCAATTGGCTGAGGGATGCTTCTAACATTTTGATTTCTCGGGCGTTTAAAAAGGGCGGTGACGATAAAGAAAATTCACCTCGGATGCCAGGGTTATCCCTGGCCGCGCAGCCCGATGTTGCAAGGCCGGGCCGCACTTTCGAGCCTTAGTGACTGCATTTACCCGATCTGGTTCCTGAACTCATCCAACCCCTGGTCCGATGCGACAAAAGCGCGCGCCCCCTTAAGACTTTAGTCGCAGGGCCGATAAGGCGGGCACACCTCGTCTCATGGCCGCATGGATAGCGCCTCCCCCAGGACTCCAGCATGTCTCTTCGTAATATGAATATCGCCCCGAGGGCCTTCCTCGGCTTCGCGTTTATTGGCGCCTTGATGTTGTTGCTCGGTGTGTTCGCCCTGAACCAAATGAGCAAAATTCGTGCAGCCACCGAAGACATCACCTCGGCCAGCGTGCCCAGCATTCGCGCCCTGGATGAATTCACCCAACTGACCCTGCGCCTGCGCGTGCTGTCGTACCGCTTGCTGACCAACCGCGAGCCGGACGTACAGCAAAAGACCCTCGAAGCCTTTGAACTGCGCAATCAGCAGATTCGTACAGCCCAGGGCGTCTATGAAAAACTGATCTCCAGCACCGAAGAGCGCAACGCCTACAACGAGTACGTGCGCCTGTTGGGCCAGTACCGTCAGATTGAAGAGCGCATGAAGAGCCTGTCTCGCGCCAATCAGGTCAACGAGCTGCGCACCCTGCTCAACACCGAGTTGCTGGACAACTCCGAGCAGGTCAACGCCGTATTGACCCGCTTGCTGGACATCAATAACAACGACGCCAACGCCACCAACCAGCGCGCCAAAGACCAATACGACATGGCCTTTGACCTGGTGGTAGGCCTGCTGGTGGTTGCCACGGCGCTGACCTTGCTGTTCGCCTGGTTGCTGACCCGCAGCATCACCCTGCCCATCGCCCAGGCGCTGGAAGCCGCCGAAGAAGTGGCCGAAGGCAACCTGACGCGCCCGATCACCGTGGACGGCAACGATGAGGCCGGGCGCCTGCTGGCGGCCATGGCCAAGATGCAGCACAAACTGCGCGACACCCTGCAACGCATCGCCGGCTCCGCCACCCAGTTGGCATCCGCCGCCGAAGAGCTGAACGCCGTCACCGACGAAAGCGCCCGTGGCCTGACCCAGCAAAACAACGAAATCGAACAGGCCGCCACGGCCGTCAACGAGATGACCAGCGCGGTGGAAGAAGTCGCACGCAATGCGGTGAGCACCTCCGAAGCCTCGCGCAACGCCACCACCTCTGCCGGCGACGGCCGTGACCTGGTGCAGGAAACCGTCAGCGCCATCGAACGCATGAGTACCGACGTGCAGGCCACCGCGTCCCTGATTGGCGACCTGGCCAATGAGTCGCGGGATATCGGCAAAGTGCTGGACGTGATCCGTGGCCTGGCCGACCAGACCAACCTGCTGGCCCTGAACGCGGCGATCGAAGCAGCCCGAGCCGGGGAAGCCGGACGTGGTTTCGCCGTGGTGGCCGATGAAGTGCGCGCGTTGGCCCATCGCACCCAGCAGTCCACCAGCGAAATCGAGCGCATGATCGGCAGCATCCAGACAGGCACCGAACACGCGGTGGACTCGATGCGCAACAGCACCGAGCGCGCCGAATCGACACTGAATATCGCCCGCGGCGCGGGCCTGTCGCTGGACACCATCAACACGGCGATTGTGGAGATCAACGAGCGCAACCTGGTGATCGCCAGCGCGGCGGAAGAACAGGCCCAGGTGGCGCGGGAAGTGGACCGCAACCTGGTGAACATCCGTGACCTGTCGGTGCAATCGGCCACCGGTGCCAGCCAGACCAGCGCGGCGAGCGGTGAGTTGTCGCGGTTAGCGGTGGATTTGAATGGGATGGTCGGCCGCTTCCGCCTCTAGCCCTAAAATCCGCCCCACCCTTGTAGGAGCGAGCTTGCTCGCGAAAAACGCCAACGATAACGCGCGCTTGCTGAATGAACGTGGCGCCTGGGAGTTTTTCGCGAGCAAGCTCGCTCCTACAGAGGCAAGCCCTCTGCCACATTTACTTGTGCGCGAATCAGAAAAAGCTTTTTGACAGCGCAGCAATTCAACAGGTTAGAATCCCTGGCACGCAGACTGCATGGTCAGTTTGCGCCCTGTCTTCCCCTGCACTGGAGTACTGCCTTTGAATGCGACGACCATCAACAGCCTGTTCTTGATCGGCGCGTTGCTGGTGACTGCGAGCATTCTGGTGAGTTCGCTTTCTTCACGCCTGGGCATCCCCATCCTGGTGATTATCCTGGCCGTGGGCATGACCGCCGGGGTCGATGGCGGTGGCATCATTTTCGATAACTACCCCACCGCCTACCTGGTGGGCAACCTCGCCCTCGCCGTGATCCTGCTCGACGGCGGTTTGCGCACCCGGGTGGCGAGTTTCCGCGTGGCGCTGTGGCCGGCGTTGTCCCTGGCCACGGTGGGGGTGTTGATTACCACCGGCCTCACGGGCATGGCCGCGGCCTGGCTGTTTAACCTCAATATCATTCAAGGCTTGCTGATCGGCGCCATCGTCGGCTCCACGGACGCCGCGGCGGTGTTCTCGCTGCTGGGCGGCAAGGGCCTCAACGAGCGGGTCAGCGCCAGCCTGGAAATCGAATCCGGCAGCAACGACCCGATGGCGGTGTTCCTCACCGTCACCCTGATCGACATGCTCGCCAGCGGCCAGACCGGCCTGCACTGGAGCCTGCTCACCCACCTGATCCGCGAATTCGGCATCGGCGGCCTGGTAGGCCTGGGCGGTGGCTGGCTGATGCTGCAACTGGTCAACCGCATCAACCTGGCCAACGGCCTGTACCCGATCCTGGTGATCGCCGGTGGCCTGTTCGTATTCGCCCTGACCAACGCCCTGCACGGCAGCGGCTTCCTCGCCGTGTACCTTTGCGGGCTGGTGATCGGCAACCGCCCGGTGCGCAGCCGCCATGGCATTTTGCATATGCTCGACGGCATGGCCTGGCTGGCGCAGATCGGTATGTTCTTGGTGCTGGGCCTGCTGGTCACGCCCCATGACCTGCTGCCCATCGCCGTGCCCGCCCTGGGCCTGGCGCTGTGGATGATCCTGTTTGCCCGGCCACTGTCGGTGATGGTTGGCCTGCTGCCATTCAAGGCGTTCCACGGGCGCGAAAAGGCCTTCATCGCCTGGGTCGGCCTGCGCGGCGCGGTACCGATCATCCTCGCGGTGTTCCCGCTGATGGCCGGCCTGCCCCATGCGCAGCTGTACTTCAACCTGGCGTTCTTTATCGTGCTGGTCTCGTTGTTGGTGCAGGGCACCAGCCTGCCGTGGGTGGCCAAGCTGCTCAAAGTCACCGTACCGCCAGACCCGGCGCCGATCTCCCGGGCGGCCCTCGAAGTGCACGTCACCAGCGAGTGGGAGCTCTTCGTCTACCGCCTGGGCGCGGAAAAATGGTGCATCGGCGCGGCCCTGCGCGAGCTGAAAATGCCCGAAGGCACGCGCATCGCCGCGCTGTTTCGTGGCCAGCAACTGCTCCATCCGTCGGGTAGTACGGTGCTGGAAGTCGACGATTTGCTCTGTGTGATCGGCCACGAACACAACCTGCCGGCTCTGGGCAAACTGTTCAGCCAGGCACCGCAACGGGGCCTCGATTTGCGCTTCTTCGGCGACTTCGTCCTCGAAGGCGACGCCCAGCTGGGCGCGGTTTCCGCCTTGTACGGGCTCAAGCTTGAGGGTATCGACCCGGACATGCCGCTGAGCCGTTTCATCACCCAGAAGGTGGGCGGTGCACCGGTAGTCGGCGACCAGGTGGAGTGGAACAACACCATCTGGACCGTCGCGGTCATGGACGGGAACAAGATTGGCAAAGTCGGCGTCAGATTCCCCGAAGGAAGTCGCCCGGGCCCCGGACTCTTCCTCTAAACTGCGGGACAACGACGCCCCGATTCTTCACTTTGCAAGACCGGTCTCTATGCCAACCCTGCGTACTTTTCTCGCCACTGCCCTGCTGGGCCTGACCCTTTGTGTTGGCAGCGTATACGCCGCCGACCCGCCCAGCGCCGAAGCCGTCCAGCAAAGCCTGGATAAACTGCCCGACCGCAAGCTGCCTGACGCCGACATGAAGGCGCTGCAGGCGACCCTGCAACAGACCCTGACCTACCTGGGCAATCAGCAGGACTACGAGCAGCGCCTGGCCGACCTCAAGCGCCAACTGGAAGAGGCCCCGCGCCAGACCAATGAGAACCAGCGTGAGCTGGCGCGCCTCAAGGCCACCAAAATTATCCCAGTGGCCCAACGCTACGCCAGCCTGCCGGTGCCGCAGCTTGAGCAGTTATTGGTGCAACGCAGCACCCAGCAAGGCGACCTGCAAAAAGAGCTGGCCGACGCCAACAGCCTGACCATCGCCGCCCAGACCCGCCCCGAGCGCGCCCAGACCGAAATCAGCAGCAGCCAGACGCGCATCCAGCAAATCAACGCGACGCTCAAGCTCGGCAAAGACAACGGCAAGCCCCTCAGCAGCGACCAGCGCAACCAGCTCAACGCCGAACTGGCGGCCCTGAATGCCTTGATTCCCCTGCGCCGCCAGGAATTGGCCGGCAACAGCCAGCTGCAAGACCTGGGCAACAGCCAGCACGACCTGATCCAGGAAAAAACCGCACGCCTGGAGCAAGAAATCCAGGACCTGCAAACCCTGATCAACCAGAAACGCCTGGCCCAGTCCCAGCAGACGGTGACCCAACAGTCCATCGAAGCGCAGAAAGCCGGCGGCAGTAGCATCCTGGCCAAGGAAAGCGCAGACAATCTCAAGCTGTCCGACTACCTGCTCAAAAGCACCGACCGCCTCAACGACCTGACCCAGAAAAACCTGCAGACCAAGCAGCAACTGGACACCGTGACCCAAAGCGATTCGGCCCTGGACGAGCAAATCAACGTGCTCAAGGGCAGCCTGCTGCTGTCCAAGATTCTCTATAAACAAAAGCAGGCCCTGCCGCGTCTGACCGTGGACAAAGACCTGGCCGACGACATCGCCAACATTCGCCTGTACCAGTTCGAGGTCAACCAACAGCGTGAGCTGATCACCTCTCCCAGCGCCTATGTGGACAACCTGCTGGCCAACCAGCCGCCAGATGAAGTCACCCCGCAACTGCGCCGCACCCTGCTGGAAGTGGCGATCACCCGCAGCGACCTGCTGGAACGCCTGAGCCGCGAACTGAGCGCACTGCTCAACGAATCCATCACCCTGCAACTGAACCAGAAACAACTGCTCAGCACCGCCAGCACCCTGCGCGCCACGCTCGACGAGCAAATGTTCTGGATCCCCAGCAACAAGCCGCTGGACACCGAATGGCTGGAAACCGTACCGGCGCACTTGAGCAAACAGGTCACTACCCTGCCCTGGGCGTCCAGCGTCAGCGAGCTGTATGACGGCCTGACCCAACGCCCGCTGCTGTTCCTGCCGTTGCTGTTGCTGATCGGCGCGCTGCTGTGGCGGCGCAATGCGCTGTATGTGCGCCTGAAAAAGGTTCACCAGGACATCGGCCACTTCAAGCGCGACAGCCAGTGGCATACGCCGCAGGCCATCCTGATCAACATCCTGCTGGCGATGCCCGTGGCCCTGGGCCTGGCGCTGTGCGGCTATGCGTTGCAGATCGACGCCCGCGGGCAGAACGCCAACCTGGGCGCGGCCTTGTTGCAGATCGCCCAGGCCTGGCTGGTGTTCTACACCGCCTACCGCATCCTCGCGCCGGGCGGCGTGGCGGAGCTGCACTTTCGCTGGGAGAGGCCGCAGGTCGAATTCCTGCAAGGCTGGATACGCAAGCTCGGGCTGGTGGTACTGGCGCTGGTGGCCGTGGTCGCGATTGCCGAACATCAACCGGCCGCGCTGGCTGACGACGTGCTGGGCATCGCCGTGGTACTGACCTGCTACGGGCTGATGGCCTGGCTGCTGGGCCGCCTGCTGCTCAACAGCCCAACCCACGAAAAGGCCTCGCTGTTTCGCAAAGCTATCGGGGTGGTGTTCACCGCCTTGCCCATCGCGCTGTTTATTGCCGTGTGCTTTGGCTATTACTACACCGCGCTGAAACTCAGCGACCGGCTGATCAACACCCTGTACCTACTGATGTTCTGGCTGGTGATCGAAGCCACCTTTGTACGCGGCCTGGGTGTTGCCGCACGGCGCCTGGCCTACGCCCGCGCCCTGGCCAAACGCCAGGCTGCCAAGGAGGCCGGTGACGGCGAAGCGGTGATCGAAGAGCCGACCCTGGACATCGAGCAGGTCAACGAACAGTCCATGCGCCTGATCCGCCTGGCCCTGCTCGGCGGCTTTATCGCGGCGCTGTACTGGGTGTGGTCGGACCTGATCTCGGTATTTTCCTACCTGGACAACGTCACCCTGTACGAATACACCAGCGGCACGGGTACGAATATCAGCATGGTGCCCATCAGCATCGGCGACCTGCTGGGCGCGTCGATCATCATCGGCATCACCTTCGCCCTGGCGCGCAACTTGCCCGGCCTGCTCGAAGTCCTGGTGCTGTCCAAGCTCGACCTGGCCCAAGGCAGCGCCTACGCCACCACTACGTTGCTGTCCTACATCATTGCCGGCGTGGGCTTTGTCACCACGCTCTCCACCCTCGGCGTGAGCTGGGACAAGCTGCAATGGCTGGTTGCCGCGCTGTCGGTGGGCCTGGGTTTCGGCATGCAGGAGATCTTCGCCAACTTCATCTCCGGCATCATGATTTTGTTCGAACGCCCGGTGCGCATTGGCGACACCATCACCATCGGCAACCTGTCGGGTACGGTGAGCAAGATCCGCATTCGCGCCACCACCATCACCGACTTCGACAACAAGGACATCATCGTCCCCAACAAAACCTTCATCACCGGGCAACTGATCAACTGGTCGCTGACCGACACCATCACCCGCGTCACCCTGAAACTGGGCGTGGACTACGGCTCCGACCTGGACCTGGTGAAGGAATTGCTACTCAAGGCGGCGCGAGAAAACCCACGGGTACTCAAAGAGCCGGAACCCCACGTGTACTTCCTCAACTTCGGCGAAAGCACCCTCGACCACGAACTGCGCATGCATGTTCGCGATCTGGGCGACCGTAACCCGGTGCTGGACGAGGTCAACCGCTACATCAATCGTGAGTTCAAGAAACAGCACATCAACATCTCGTTCCGGCAGATGGAGATCTACCTGAAGAACCTTCACGGCCAGGAATACAAATTGGTGCCGGCCGAAGACGAGCGCAAGACCATTGCCGAGCCGCTCGACAAGCCCGACGCCCCGGAGCCTCCGGCAGGCAAAGTGGCGGATGCGCCGGAGCCGCCACCCAGCAAACTCGACTAAATGCCCTATCCCCAGCAGAATGCTCGGACATTCTGCTGGAGATGGCCGGTGAAAGCCCTCGACGAACTGACCTTCGACAACCGCTTCGCACGCCTGGGCGACGCATTCTCGACCCACGTATTGCCCGAGCCCCTCGACGAGCCGCGCCTGGTCGTCGCGAGCAAGGCGGCCATGGCCCTGCTTGACCTCGACCCGGCCGTGGCCCAAACGCCGGTGTTTGCCGAGCTGTTCGGCGGCCACAAGCTGTGGGCCGAGGCAGAGCCGCGTGCGATGGTGTATTCCGGGCATCAGTTCGGCGGCTACACGCCGCAACTGGGCGATGGCCGCGGGTTGCTGCTGGGCGAGGTCTATAACGAGGCCGGCGAGCATTGGGATTTACACCTCAAGGGTGCCGGGATGACGCCTTACTCGCGCATGGGCGACGGACGGGCGGTGTTGCGCTCTTCGATTCGTGAATTCCTCGCCTCCGAAGCCCTGCATGCGCTGGGCATCCCCACCAGCCGCGCCCTGTGCGTGATCGGCTCCAGCACGCCGGTATGGCGCGAGAAACAGGAACGCGGCGCAATGGTTTTGCGCCTGGCCCACAGCCACATCCGCTTCGGGCACTTCGAATACTTCTACTACACCAAGAAACCCGAGCAGCAGGCCGAACTGGCCGAACACGTGCTGAACCTGCATTACCCCGAGTGCCGCGAGCAGCCCGAACCTTACCTGGCGATGTTCCGTGAAATCGTCGAGCGCAACGCCGAAATGATCGCCAAATGGCAGGCTTATGGTTTTTGCCACGGCGTGATGAACACCGACAACATGTCGATCCTGGGCATTACCTTCGACTTCGGGCCCTTCGCGTTTCTCGATGATTTTGACGCGCACTTCATCTGCAACCATTCCGACCATGAAGGCCGCTACTCCTTCAGCAACCAGGTGCCGATCGGGCAGTGGAACCTCAGCGCCTTGGCCCAGGCGCTCACGCCGTTCATCAGCGTTGACGCACTGAAAGAAGCCCTCGGCCTGTACCTGCCGCTGTATCAAGCGCACTACCTGGACCTGATGCGCCGCCGGCTGGGGCTAACCACCGCCGAAGAAGACGACCAGACGCTGGTGGAGGGTTTGCTCAAGCTGATGCAAAACAGCGGTGTGGACTACACGCTGTTTTTCCGCCGCCTGGGCGACGAATCGGCGACGTTAGCCGTGGCGCGGTTGCGTGATGACTTTGTCGACATGGCCGGGTTTGATGCCTGGGCCGAGCGGTACAAGGCCCGTGTTGCACGGGATGGGGATTACACCCAGGAACAGCGCCGTGAGCGGATGCATGCGGTGAACCCGCTGTACATCCTGCGCAACTATCTGGCCCAAAACGCCATTGCTGCCGCCGAGGCTGGGGACTACAGCGAAATTCGGCGGCTGCACGAGGTGCTGTCCAAACCGTTTGAGGAACAGGCGGGGATGGAGCAGTACGCGCAGCGGCCGCCGGATTGGGGCAAGCATTTGGAGATTAGTTGTTCGTCGTGACCCCTTAGATAAAGGTCTCCACCGACACCCCGAAACGCTCGGCCAGCCAACGAATCTGGCGCACGTTGAGCTGGCGCTTTCCGCTCAATATCTCTGAGACGACTGATTGCGCCCCAACGCCCGGGAGGTCGCTCTGGGTGAGGTTGTGCTCACGCATCATGTAGCGCAGCACATCGACCCCGCTGGCGACTGGCATTGGGCGATGCTCACGATCATAAGCTTCGATCCAGTCGCTCAGAATGTCGACCAGGCTCATCAGTGGGCTGTCCTCGTCTTCACCCACCAGACTCAATAGCTCGTCCAAGCCGCACACCAGTGCGTCGTAGTCTGCGTCGTTTTCCGGCTTGCGCAGCACAGGCGAAACGAACTGCCAGTGCTCTGCCGCCACTCGCATAAGTGCGCTCATCTGATTTTTTCCTTCCATTTGTTTTTCTCATAATTACGGTGGTCAAGCAGGTGTTTGATGTAAACGCGCTGCATTCGATACTGCACCGACGCAATCAACCTCAGCTTGTTACCGCCAATATCAAATACATGAAATTCACCTACCTTGTCGGTGGCGGGAAACATGGCTTTCATTGCGGCAAAGTCCTTGGGGGCGTTGCGCTTGATCACGCGATACCACTGATCCAGAGCCGTTGCAGAGCGCGGCCATTTTCCTTTTGCTTCCCAGATCCTGCTTTCACTGATGACTCGCATGCAACGTCCTTATCGCATCTTGCTATGGAGGTTAAACCTGAATTCGAGCTATCGCAATTTGCTATAGCCGCAAACAGACCGGTGGCGCACAACAAAAAGCCTAGCCACACCGCTCACGCTGGCGAGAACGAAAATGTGAGCGGATAAGTATCTATATCCTTGATAAACCTCTGTCTCGACACCAAATACCCAACTGGCCAAACCCAGGAGTCTCCGATGTCCGCACCTCTTGTAATCCCCTGCCCACATTGCAACGGCCTCAACCGCATCCCCGGCGAACGCCTGGGTGACGCGCCCAAGTGTGGGCGTTGCAAGCAGTCGGTGTTGCTGAGCAAACCCTTTGATTTGAAACAGGGTGACTATGCCAGCCAGATCAAGGGCGACCTGCCGCTTTTGGTCGATGTGTGGGCCGACTGGTGCGGGCCGTGCAAGTCGTTTGCGCCGGTATTCGAACAGGCCGCCGGGCAGTTGGAAGGCAAGTGCCGGCTGGCGAAGCTGGACAGTGAAGCTAACCAGCACCTGTCGGCGCAGTTGGGGATTCGCTCGATTCCCAGTTTGATTCTGTTCAAGAACGGCCGCGAAGTGGCGCGCCAGAGTGGGGCATTCCCGTTGCCGCAGTTGATGAGTTGGTTGAGCAGCCAGGGGGTGTAAACATCCCCCTCCATCAACTCGGTCAATGTGGGAGCTGGCTTGCCTGCGATGCAGGCGACTCGGTCTGCCTGGGATACCGAGGTGATGCCATCGCAGGCAAGCCAGCTCCCACATTAGATGCATTTCATGCGTTAGGTCAGCGGGGCTTCGCGGTCCATCATCTGGCTGACCAGCATGACGCCCAGTTCGCTTAACTGGTGGATGGCCAGCACTACGTCGCGGTGTTCGCCGGTGAGGTCGTTGGACAGGTTAAGCAGCAAGGTGTGCACCGAGGAGAAGGTTTCGTAGCTGTTGAGCACGAGGGTTTCGGTGGGGAGGTTGGGTGACACGGTATAGAGGTTAGCCATGGATCGTCTCCGGGTTGGGGAGCCGCAACCAGCCCGCTACTAAACGGAGGGTGGCAGCTGTACGCAGGTTAGTAGACCGGGGAGACGCAACCGGCGCGCTCGAAAGCGCCCTCCGTACAGCCACCATCGAATCCAGGAAGATCCTGATCGACGATTTGCCGTACGTCTCACCACGGGCTACTAAACCCGATCACTGAACATTCAGCGACCGGCAAACCTTAGAGACGCCCATCCAGACGCACAAGCCGGCGGATTCTGGCGTAGCTGTAGGCAAGGTTACAAGGCACAAGCCCAATTGCCAGACCCTTCCTACAGACCCTGTGGGACAAATCCAACTCACCTGCCGAAATGCAATCCAAACTGTGGGAGCTGGCTTGCCTGCGATAACGGTGTTCCAGGCGACACATTGACTCAATGTGCCGCCCTCATCGCGGGCAAGCCCGGCTCCCACAGTGTTCGATGTTGCCTGTGGGGTCAGGCATTTTCCAGCAAGTTATGCAGCTCCACAAACTGCTGCGTCAGCTTATGCCGAGGGTCCAGATGAATCAGCGGCTTGCTCTCCTGGTGCGACTCACGCATACGCACAGAGCTTGCAAGGTACACCGGCAGTACCGGCAGCCCTTCGGCAATCAACTCATCGAGAATCTGCTGCGGCAAACTCGCACGAGCCTGAAATTGGTTGACCACAATGCCTTCCACTTCCAGGCCTTCGTTATGGTCGTCCTTCAGTTCTTCGATCTCTGCTAGCAGGCCATACAACGCCTGGCGCGAAAAGCTGTCGCAATCGAATGGAATAAGCACACGATCAGCGGCAATCAGCGCCGAAACCGCATAAAAATTCAGCGCTGGCGGCGTATCCAGGTAAATCCGGTCGTAATCCTCGCTCAATTCATCCAGCAGCTTTCGCAGCTTGTTGATCTTGTGCTTGGCCTCAAGCTTGGGCTGCAGGTCGGCCAGTTCCGGGGTGGCGGTGATCACGTGCAGGTTGTCGAAGGGTGTTTCGTAGATATCCACCCTGTTCTTCTTCGAAAACGGCCCCGTAGACAGGGTTTGCTTGAAAAAATCCGCGATCCCCATGGGGATGTCGTCACCCGTCAGCCCGGTGAGGTACTGAGTGGAGTTGGCCTGTGCATCGAGGTCCACCAACAGGGTTCGATAACCTTCGCTGGCGCTGACCGCCGCCAGGTTGCAGGCGATGCTGGACTTGCCCACACCGCCTTTTTGATTGAACACCACGCGCCGCATGGAAAAACCTCCGTGTATCAATGAATGCCCGAGTGTAGAGCGCAAAAGCGCCCATTAGCTACCTCGTTCATCAGGGCGCCGCATCTGGCTAACAAACAAATAGGAGTGCGCCTATTCCACAGTCGATCAGCCATGACCAAGAATCTGTAAGTTCTTCCAACTTAATTTGTGATCAATAGTGAACAAATTTTCACCACTATTTGCTAGAACTCCACGGCACCGGGATAATGCGCGCCATTCGGCCATTGCTCCCTGTCCCGGAATCCGGGGCCATTGGCCGCACATGGAAGCCCGCAGGGGCGGGATAACTTCTCAGTGATCAACTTCAACATCGCCCAATGGCGCGCCTGGGCTCCTGGCCTTGAGAGTGCGGACGACTGGCACGCCTGGTGCCGGGACCCGGTGTTGCTGCCTGCCAGCGAAGCGTCCCCCGATGTGTCATTTTTGCCAGCTATGCAGCGCCGCCGCTTGAGCCGGCTGGCGCGCATGGCGTTCAGCGTCAGCTGGCCGCTGGCCGAGGGCCTTGAAGACCTGCCGCTGGTGTTCATTTCCCGCCACGGCGAAACCCCGCGCACCCTGGACATCCTCAGCGACCTGGCCAACGAGCAGCCGCTGTCGCCCACTCAGTTCAGCCTGTCGGTGCATAACGCGGTGATCGGCCTGTGGTCGATCCTGCGTAATGAAACCAGCGAGATGACCGCCCTCGCCGCCGCCGGCGATGGCCTCGAACACGGCCTGCTCGAAGCCGCCGCGTTGCTCAACGAAGGCGCACCCGCCGTGTTGCTGGTGATCACCGAAGAACAACCGCCCCAAGCCTATGCCAGCTGGATCACGGATGTACCCTTCCCCTACGCCCTCGGCCTGTTGCTCACGCCGGGCGACGAGTGGCAACTGGAACTCACCACCGGCACTGTCCAACTCACTCAAACCCAGTGGCCCCACGCCCTGAACCTGCTGCGCACCCTGCTGACCGAACAGGGCGCCTGCCAACATGCCTGGAAGAACCGAGTATGGAACTGGCAACGCAAGCCCTGACCCACAAGCCACGGCAGGCCTATTATTGGCGCCTGTTCGCCACGGCCCTCAGCTTTTGCCTGTTTGGCATCGGCGGGCTGTGCCTGCGTTTGCTGGTCTTTCCGTTGCTCAGTTGCCTGCCGGGCGACGCCAGCCAGCATCAACGGCGCGCACGCCACACCATCAGTTGCCTGTTCTGGTTTTTCATTCGCCTGATGAAGGGCCTGGGCATTCTCACGTACAGCGTCGAGGGTGCCGAAAAGCTTGGCCGCCCTGGCCAGATGATCGTCGCCAACCACCCGTCGCTGATCGACGTGGTGTTCCTGATCGGCCTGATGCGCCAGACCAACTGCGTGGTCAAGCAGAGCCTGTTCCAGAACCCGTTCACCCGCAGCCCGGTGCGCGATGCCGGCTATATCAGCAATGACGGCAGTGCCGACATGCTCGATGCCGCAGCCGACGCCCTGCGCGCCGGCCAGACGCTGATCATCTTTCCCGAAGGCACCCGCACCACGCCGGGCGCGGCGCCGGCCTTTCATCGCGGCGGTGCGGCCATTGCGCTGCGTGGTGCGACAATCATCACGCCAGTGGTGATCAAGGTCAGCCCCACCACCCTGACCAAGGCCGAACCCTGGTATCGCATCCCCCACCGTCGATTTCACTTCAGTTTGCGCGTGGGCGCCGATATAGAGCCACAAGCGTTTGCCGCAGTCGGGCCCGCGCCCCAGGCTTCACGCAAGCTCAACGATCACCTGCATCACTATTTCATTAAGGAGCTCGCCGAAGATGAGCGACCAACACCGCCTTGAGCACGACATAAAGACGCTGATCATCGAGGCCCTGGGCCTGGAAGACATCAGCGTCGACGACATTGGCAGCGAGCAGACGCTGTTTGGCGAAGGCCTGGGCCTGGACTCGGTCGATGCCCTGGAATTGGGCCTGGCGATCCAGAAAACCTACGGCATCAAAATTGATGCCGACGCCAAGGACACCCGCAATCACTTCACCAACGTGGCCAGCCTTGCGGCGTTCGTCACGGCCCGACAGGCAGCTTGAGACCGTACCATGCAAACTCGTGACGATATTTTCAACACCCTGCGCGACGCCTTGGTGGAACTGTTTGAACTGCCCCCGGAACGCGTCACCTTGGACGCCAACCTGTACCAGGACCTGGAAATCGACAGCATCGACGCCGTGGACCTGATCGACCACATCAAGCGTCAGACCGGCAAGAAAATTGCCGCCGAAGAATTCAAGGCGGTACGCACGGTGAACGACGTGGTAGAGGCGGTGTACCGTCTGGTCCAGCCCGCCGCATGAGCCGGCTGATCGGCCTTGGCCTGTTATTGGCGGGGCTGCTGTACCCCTTCGCGGTGTATTACGGCACCGAGCACTTTGCACCCTGGCAGTTCGGCTTATTGCTGGGCAGCCTGTGGCTGTTGCGCGCGCTCACCGCTGCGCAGCGCCCGGGCAGCCGTTGGATGGCGGTGGTGGTGATCGTGTTTTGCCTGGCGCTGGCCTGGTTCGATAACCCGCAGTGGCTGCGCTGGTACCCGAGCCTGGTCAGCGGGTTCATGCTGGCGCTGTTCGGCCTGAGCCTGAAATACGGCCCGCCGATGGTCGAGCGCCTGGCGCGCATGACCGACCCGCACCTGCCGCCCCACGCGGTGGTGTATACCCGCCGGGTCACCCTGGTGTGGAGTGTGTTTTTTCTCTGTAATGGCCTGCTCGCCGCCGCGCTCACCCTGTGGGCGCCGCTGAGCTGGTGGACGTTGTACAACGGCCTGATCGCCTACGGGCTGATGGGGCTGTTGTTTGCCGTGGAATGGCTGGTACGACAAAGGGTTCGAGGCCGCGTATGAAAGGGTTGAAACTTGAGCACTTGCTGCTTGAGCCACTGCGGGATCGTGGGGTGACTACCGAGCCCGCCATGAATCACGCGCAATTGTGCGAGCGCTCCTTGAGCCTCGCCGCAGGCTTGCAGGCCCAGGGCATCCGGCGCCTGGCCGTGCACCTGGAAGACGCCGGGCTGCTGGCGATTGCGCTGCTGGCCGCCTGGCGGGCCGGTGCGAGCGTGCTGCTGCCCGCCGACCTGCAACCCCAGACCCGCCAACGCTGGGCCGCTGCCGTGGATGCCTGGCTGGTGGACGCCAGCGACCTGGACGCGCTGTATCAAGCGCCCTTGAGCGCCGCCGCCCTCGACTTGGACAGCTGCCAACTGAGCCTGTGCACCTCCGGCTCCAGCGGCGAGCCCAAGCGCATCGACAAGTCCCTGCGCCAGCTGGCCAATGAAGTAGAGGCCTTGGAAGCGCTGTGGGGCGCAGACCTCAAAGGCGCGTGCATCATCGGCAGCGTCGCCACCCAACACATCTACGGTTTGCTGTTTCGCGTGTTGTGGCCGCTGTGCGCCGGTCGCACTTTCGTGCGCAAGCAACTGGCGTTCCCCGAAGACATGCAGCGCGCCAGCCGTGAGCACCCGCAATTTGCCTGGGTTGCCAGCCCGGCGCTGCTCAAGCGCATGGGCGACAACCTTGACTGGCCGGCACTGAGCCAGGTTGCACGGGTATTTTCCTCCGGTGGCGCGCTGCCGATTGATGCGGCCGGCAGCCTCTATGACCGCTTGCAGCAATGGCCGACAGAAATCCTCGGCAGCTCGGAAACCGGCGGCATCGCCTGGCGCCAGGGCGCGCAGCCCTGGCAGCCGTTTGCAGATGTGCGACTGAGCCAGGATGCCGAGGGCGCTTTACGCATCGCCTCAAAGTACCTGCCCGCAGGGCATATCGAACAAACCGCCGACGCCGCACGCATCCATGCCGATGGCCGGTTTGAACTGCTGGGCCGCCTGGACCGTATCGTCAAGCTGGAAGAAAAACGCATCTCCCTGCCGATGTTGGAGCAAGCGCTGATCGCCCATGAATGGGTGGCCGACACCCGCCTGGGCGTGGTGCAGGAAAACCGCGCGTCCCTGGGCGCCGTGGTGGTGCTCAGCGACGCGGGGCTGCATGCCCTGCGCAACCAGGGGCGCCGCACCCTCACCCAAACCCTGCGCCAGCACTTGAGCCAACATTGCGAAGCCCTGGCCTTGCCGCGCCGCTGGCGTGTGCTGCGCCAATTGCCGCTGAACAGCCAGGGCAAGCTGCCCCAGGCCGATATCGAAGCCTTGTTGCTGGCGCCTCGCCCGAAAGGGCCTGAGGTGTTGGCGCAAGTCGAAACCGAAGGTGAATGGACCTTGCAACTGAGCATCCCACCGGACCTAGCCTATTTCAGCGGGCACTTCCCGGTCACCCCGGTACTGCCAGGGGTGGTGCAGGTGGAATGGGCGTTCAACCTGGGCCAGCAATTGCTCGACCTGCCAACCCGGTTCGCCGGCATGGAAGTGCTCAAGTTCCAGCAACTGGTGCGCCCGGGCGATCACATCGAACTGCACCTGCGCTTTGATCGGGAGCGTAGCAAGCTGTACTTCGCCTATCGCAATGGGGTTGCTGCCTGCTCAAGCGGGCGGATAGTGCTGGAGGCCGCGCATGCATAAGCCGGGTGAGTACTTCGTGCTCAATCGCGGGCAAGCCCGCTCCCACACTGGATCGGTGTCGGCCAACAATCTCATGAGCACAGCAAGTCCAATGTGGGAGCTGGCTTGCCTGCGATGCAGGCGGCCCGGTGTATCGGGTGCCCCCCATCATGCATAACCCCTGCGCTTTAATCCCGGTGTACAACCACGAAGCCGCCGTGCCAGCCGTGGTCCACAGTGTGCTGAAAAGCGGCCTGCCCTGCCTCTTGGTCGACGATGGCAGCAGCGCCGCGTGCGCAGCCGTGCTGGCGCAGTTGGCGAGGCTGGACAACGTCACCCTGCTGACCCTGCCCAGCAACCAGGGCAAGGGCGGCGCCGTGATGGCCGGTTTCCGCGAGGCAGCGCGCCTGGGCTACACCCACGCCCTGCAAGTGGACGCCGATGGCCAGCACGACCTGCGCGAAGTCGAGACCTTTATCCACACCTCACGCCAGCACCCCGACGCCGTCATCTGCGGCTACCCCGAATACGACGACAGCGTGCCCAAGGGTCGCCTGTACGCACGTTACCTGACCCACGTTTGGGTGTGGATCAACACCCTGTCGCTTGAGATTCGCGACTCGATGTGCGGCTTTCGCGTGTACCCGCTGGCGCCGACCCTGGCGCTGATGGACTCGGCCTACATCGGCACGCACATGGATTTCGACTCGGACATCCTGGTGCGCCTGGCCTGGCGCAACCAGCCCATGCGCTGGCTGCCCACCCAGGTGCACTACCCCGCCGACGGCCTGTCGCACTTTCGCTTGTTGCGCGACAACCTGCGCATCAGCGCCATGCACACGCGGTTGTTCTTCGGCATGCTCGTGCGCGCGCCGATGATCCTGTGGCGACGGTGGCAAGCATGAACGACAGCACCAAGCACTGGGCCGACCGCGAAGAACGCGGCAGCTTCTGGCTGATGAAGTTCACCGCGGTCGCGGTAAAAGTCCTCGGCCGTCGCCTGTTGAGCCCGTTGCTCTACAGCATCGTGTTTTACTTCTTCCTGTTCGGCCGCACCGCACGCCACAGCGCCTGGCAATACCAGCAGCGCCTGGCGCAGTGGAGCGGGCGCGACGACCTGCTGCCGAGCCACCGCACCGTCTTTGCCCAGTTCATGGCCTTCGCCGACTCGCTGCTGGACAAGCTCGACGTGTGGAACGGCAAGCTGCGCCTGGAGCAAATCGAGATCAATGACCCAGCGCAGTTGCGCAGCCAACTGCGCGGCGAGCGCGGGCAGATGCTGGTGGGTGCGCACCTGGGCAACCTGGAAGTGTGCCGCGCCCTGGCGGAGATTGGTGAGCAGGTCACCATGAATGTACTGGTGCACACCAAGCACGCCGAGCGTTTCAACCGCCTGCTGGGCGAGGCTGGCGCGACCCATTTACGCCTGATCCAGGTCAGCGAACTGGACCCGGCCACTATGCTGCTGCTCAGCCAGCGCCTGGACGATGGCGAGTGGCTGGCGATTGCCGGCGACCGTATCCCGCTGCACGGCGGGCGCACGGTGCGCGTGGACTTCCTCGGCCATACGGCGGCATTCCCCCAAGGCCCATGGCTGCTGGCGGGCTTACTCAAGTGCCCGGTCAATCTGCTGATGTGCCTCAAGCACCAGGGTCGCTATCGCCTGACCATCGAGCCCTTTGCCGATTTGATCGAATGGAAGCGCAGCACCCGCGAGCAGGTTATCGCCCTGTGGACCGCCCGCTACGCCGCACGCCTGGGCCAGTTCTGCCTGCAAGCGCCCCAACAATGGTTCAACTTTTACCCTTTCTGGAAGACCGATGACCACGCCTCTTGAGCCCATCACCTTTGGTGAACGCCCCCTGCGCATCGAAGACGTGCTGGCCCTGGCCAACCGCCAGGTGCCCACTCGTCTGCAGGACGATGCCGCGTACCGCCAGCGCATCGCCAAGGGCGCGCAGTTCCTCGACTCGCTGCTGGACAAGGAGGGCGTGATCTACGGCGTGACCACCGGCTACGGCGACTCCTGTGTGGTGGCAGTGCCGCTGGAGCACGTCGAAGCGTTGCCGCGTCACCTGTACACCTTTCACGGTTGCGGCCTGGGCAAGTTGCTCGACGCCCAAGCCACCCGCGCCGTGTTGGCGGCGCGTTTGCAGTCGCTGTGCCATGGCGTGTCGGGTGTTCGCGTGGAGCTGCTGGAACGCCTGCATGCCTTCCTCGAAAACGATGTATTGCCACTGATCCCGGAAGAAGGCTCGGTGGGCGCCAGCGGTGATCTGACGCCGCTGTCCTACGTGGCCGCGACCTTGTCTGGCGAACGTGAAGTGCTGTTCCGCGGCGAACGCCGCCCGGCAGCCGACGTACACCGTGAACTGGGCTGGGAGCCGCTGGTACTGCGGCCCAAGGAAGCCCTGGCACTGATGAACGGCACCGCCGTGATGACTGGCCTGGCCTGCCTGGCCTTTGCCCGCGCCGACTACCTGTTGCAACTGGCCACGCGCATCACCGCGCTCAATGTGGTGGCCCTGCAAGGCAACCCCGAACACTTCGACGAGCGCCTGTTCGCCGCCAAACCACACCCTGGGCAGATGCAAGTCGCCGCGTGGCTGCGCAAGGATCTGGCCATCGACGCGCCCACCGCCCCCCTGCATCGCCTGCAAGACCGTTATTCGTTGCGCTGCGCGCCCCACGTGCTCGGCGTATTGGCGGACAGCCTGAACTGGCTGCGCTCGTTCATCGAGATCGAACTGAACAGCGCCAACGACAACCCGATCATCGACGCCGAAGAAGAACGCGTGCTGCATGGCGGGCACTTCTACGGCGGGCATATCGCCTTCGCCATGGACAGCCTCAAGACCCTGGTCGCCAACGTTGCCGACCTGCTCGACCGCCAGCTCGCACTGTTGGTGGATGTGCGCTACAACCATGGCCTGCCGAGCAACCTGTCGGGCGCCCCGGCTGATCGTGCAATGATCAACCATGGCTTCAAGGCCGTGCAGATCGGCACCAGCGCCTGGACCGCCGAAGCACTGAAAAACACCATGCCGGCCAGCGTGTTCTCACGCTCTACCGAGTGCCACAACCAGGACAAGGTGAGCATGGGCACCATCGCTGCCCGCGATGCGATCCGCGTGCTGGAGTTGACCGAACAGGTCGCCGCCGCGACCCTGCTCGCCGCCAACCAGGGCGTGTGGCTGCGCGCCCAGGCCGGGGATGCCCGGCCACTGCCGCCGGCGCTGGCCGCGATGCATGCAGAGCTGGCCCAGGACTTTGCGCCGGTCATCGAAGACCGCGCCCTGGAAGGCGAACTGCGCCTGTGCCTGCAACGCATCGCCGCGCAACACTGGAGGCTGCATGCGTAGCCCGGGCGTGTTGCACAGCGACACTGAAATCCTCGTGCCGTTTTTCGACATCGACACCATGAACGTGGTGTGGCACGGGCATTACGTGAAGTACCTGGAAGTGGCGCGCTGTGCGTTGCTGGACAAGATCGGCCATAACTACACGGCGATGCTCGAAGCCGGCTACGCGTGGCCGGTGATCGACATGCAGCTACGCTATGTGCGCGGCGCGACCTTCGGTCAAACGATCAACGTGCGCGCCAGCCTGGTGGAATGGGAGAACCGCTTGAAGGTGAACTACCTGATTACCGACCGGGCCAGCGGCGAGCGCTTGACCCGCGCCAGCACCGTGCAAGTAGCGGTGGACATCGCCAGCCGCGAAATGCAACTGGCCTCGCCCAAAGTCTTCACCGACGCCGTAGAGAGAGCCCTGAAATGAGCCCCCCTGTAGGAGCGAGCTTGCTCGCGAAGATCGCCAACGATAACGCGGGCCACCTGACACCCCGTGGCGCCCTCAGGTTTTTCGCGAGCAAGCTCGCTCCTACAGTGGCGGCGTTGTTGTTGAGCTTCAGTGCCCACGCCTTTGAGCTGCAGCAGTTGAGCGATCAGCTTGGCAAACCCTCCGTGATCCACGGCCACTTCACCCAGGAAAAACACCTGCGCGCCCTGCCCCAGCCGCTAGTGAGCAAAGGCACCTTCGTGCTCGCCAAGGATCACGGCCTGCTGTGGCTGTTGAAAACCCCGCTGCAACAGGACTACCGCATTACAGCTCAAGGCATTGCCCGCCGCGACGCCAATGGCTGGCAACTGCTGCCAAACAAGAGTGCCGGCGCCGAACAGAATCGTTTGTTCCTGGCGGTACTGCAGGGTGACAGCAGTGGCCTGCAACGCGACTTCGACCTGCAACTGCAAGGTGAGGCCCAACAGTGGAAGCTCACGCTGACCCCACGCTCGCTGCTGCTCAAGCAAGTGTTCACCCAGATCACTATCGACGGCGGCGCGCTGGTGCACAGCATTGAACTGCTGGAAACCCAAGGCGACAGCACGCTGCTGCGCATGCAGGACAGTACCGCCGACCAGCCGTTGAGCGATGCGGAGCAACACGACTTTGCCCAGTGAACGCCTGCTGCCGCGCCTGTTCCTGACCCTGCTGGTGGCCGTGCTGGCCCTGGCCGGCTGGCAGTGGCGTGATGGCGCGCCGTTGTCGGCCAACCTGATGGAGCTGGTGCCCGGCAGCACGCCAGACGCCCTGGAGCTGCAAGCCGAACAACGCATGCAAGAGCCGCTCAACCGCGAAATGCTGGTACTGGTGGGGCATGCCGACCGTCAGCAAGCGGTGGCCGTGGCGCAGCAACTGGGTGAGCGCTGGCAGGCCAGCGGCCTGTTTGAAAAGGTGCAGTGGAACCTGCAAGCCGACTTGCCAGCGTTGCGCGAACAACTGCTGCGCGGGCGCTTGTCGATGCTCTCAGCCAAAGACCGCGAGCAACTGATCCAACAGCCTGAGGCGTTCATCCAGCAACGCGTGCAATCGCTGTTCGACCCCTTCACAGGTTTCAGCCTGGTGCCCAGCCAGGACGATTGGCTCGGCCTGACAGGGCGCATCCAGAACAGCCAACCGCAACACGGCGCGGTGCAAATGGACATCGGCAGCGGCGCCTTGATCGCCGATGCCGACGGCAAGAGTTGGGTGCTGCTGCGGGCGCGCACCACCGGCAACGCCTTCGACATGAAGCTGCCGCTGCAAGTGGCAGACTTGCTGAAGGCCAGCCGCGAGCAAGCCGGCGCACATGGCGCGCAACTGCTCGCCGCCAGCGGTTTGCTCTACGCGGCCAACGGGCAACAGCAGGCCACGCGGGAAATGACCTGGGTCGGCGGCGGCGCCACCTTGGGCATTCTGTTATTGCTGTTGCTGGCGTTCCGGCGCTGGCGGGTGTTGCTGGCGTTCGTGCCGGTGCTGGTGGGCATGCTGTTTGGCGCGGTGGCGTGCGTGGCGTTGTTTGGGCATATGCATGTGATGACTCTGGTGCTGGGTTCCAGCCTGATCGGCGTGGCGGTGGATTACCCGCTGCATTACCTGTCCAAAAGCTGGAGCCTGCAGCCGTGGCGCAGCTGGCCGGCATTGCGCCTGACCCTGCCAGGGCTGAGCCTGAGCCTGGCCACCAGCGCTATCGGCTACCTGGCGCTGGCCTGGACGCCATTCCCGGCGCTGACCCAGATTGCGGTGTTCTCGGCTGCCGGCCTGGTCGGTGCCTATCTGTGCGCCGTGTGCCTGTTGCCCGCGCTGCTCAAGGGCGTGGAACTGCGCCCGGCGCAATGGCCGCTGCGTGTTGCACAAGGCCTGTGGCAGATGCGTACGGCCCTGCTCAAACGCGTGCCCAGTTCGGTACTGCTGGTGTGGGTGCTGCTGTTCTGCGCGGCCGGCCTGTGGCAACTGAACACTAAAAACGATATCCGCCAATGGATCGGCGCGCCGCCGCAGTTGCTGCAAGAAGCTCAGGCCGTGGCGCGCATCACCGGGTTCCAGCCCACCAGCCAGTTTTTCCTGGTGCGAGCGGACAATCAGCAGCAGTTGCTGGAACGCCAGGCCGCCCTGGGCAAACGCTTGGACCAGTTGGTGCAGATGGACAAGCTTCAGGGCTACCTGGCGCTCAATCAACTGGTCAACCTCCCCGACGAACAACAACAGCTGCGCGAGGCGCTGAGCAACCTGGCGCCATACTGGCAACCGCTACTGGACCTCGGCGTGCCCCTCACTGCCCTGCAAGCCGAAGTGGCGCAGTTGCAGGCGCTGCCCACCGCAGACATCGACGCCGCACTGCGAGGCCCGCTGGCCGAGCCCTGGCGCACGCTGTGGCTCGGCCCGGTGAACGGCGGCGTGGCGGCCATGGTCAGCCTGCAAGGCTTGAACAACCCGGCGTTGCTACGGGTGCAGGCGCTGGACTTGCCCGGCGTGCAGTTGGTGGATCGCCTGGGTGACTTGAACCGGGTGTTTGCCGACACGCAGATCAGCGCTGCCGAATTGAAGTTGCTGTCTTGCGTGCTGATCGTGCTATTGCTGATTGCGCCCTTCGGCGTTGGCGGCGCCTTGCGTATCGTCGCCCTGCCGCTGCTGGCCGCGTTGTGCAGCCTGGCCAGCCTCGGTTGGCTGGGCCAGCCACTGACCCTGTTCAGTCTGTTTGGCCTGTTGCTGGTCACGGCCATCAGCGTTGACTATGCGATTTTGATGCGCGAGCAGATCGGCGGCCCTGCCGTCAGCCTGTTGGGAACACTGCTGGCGGCGCTGACGACCTGGTTGTCGTTCGGCCTGCTGGCGGTCTCCAGTACACCGGCCGTGAGCAATTTCGGCTTGTCGGTCAGCCTGGGCCTGGCGTTCAGCTTTATGCTGGCGCCCTGGGCCGGCAGGCAGAAACACGCCTTATGAATGTGATTAGCGCCCATGCGGCAAGGAGCCCTCGTGCCCACAGTTGAAATGGAACGTCGCCAGGTGGTGGTGATCGGTGCCGGGCCTTCCGGTGCCATCGCGGCCGCGCTGTTAAAGCGCAAAGGGCATGATGTATTGATCATCGAGCGCGAGCATTTCCCGCGCTTCTCGATTGGCGAAAGCCTGCTGTCGCACTGCATCGACTTTATCGAAGAAGCCGGCATGCTCGACGCTGTGCAAGCGGCAGGCTTCCAGGTAAAAACCGGCGCCGCATTCGCTTGGGGCGAGCGCTACAGTGCCTTTGATTTCAGCGACACCTTCAGCAACGGCAAGCCCACCACCTTCCAGGTGCAGCGCGGCGAGTTCGACAAATTGCTGGCCGACCAGGCGGCGCTGCAAGGCGTGGAAATCCGCTATGGCCAAACCATTGTCGGCGTGGATTTTTCTGCCGAGAGCCGGTATTTGCATGTGCGCCGCCAGAATGGCAGCGAGTACCACCTCAAGGCCAGGTTCGTGCTCGATGCCAGTGGCTATGGCCGTGTGTTGCCACGCCTGCTGGACCTGGAAGCACCGTCGAATTTCCCGCTGCGCCAGGCCGTATTCACCCACGTCGAAGACCGTATCGAACACCCAGGCTTTGACCGCAGCAAAATCCTGGTGACCACTCACCCGACCAAGCGCGATATCTGGTTCTGGACCATCCCGTTCAGTAACGGCCGTTGCTCGGTGGGCGTGGTCGCGGCCAAAGAGCATTTCGAGGGCGCCGACAGCGACCTCGACGCCTGCCTGCATGGCTTTATCGAGCAAACCCCAAGCCTGTCCGGCGTGCTGCAAAATGCCGTGTGGGACACCCCGGCGCGCACGATCGGCGGCTACGCGGCCAACGTCAAAACCCTGCACGGCCCAGGTTTTGCGCTGCTGGGCAACGCGGCGGAATTCCTCGACCCGGTGTTCTCTTCCGGCGTGACCATTGCCATGCGTTCGGCGAGCATGGCCGCGGGTGTGCTGCACCGCCAATTGAGCGGCGAAACGGTGGACTGGCAAACCGAGTTTGCCGAGCCGCTCAAGCGCGGTGTCGATACCTTCCGTTGCTACGTCGAAGGCTGGTATGCGGGCACGTTCCAGGACGTGATTTTCCATCCTGGCAGTTCACCGGAGATTCGCCGCATGATCAGCTCGATCCTGGCCGGTTACGCCTGGGATGAACGCAACCCGTTTGTCAGCGAGCCGAAGCGGCGCTTGCGGATGTTGTCGGATATTTGTGCGAGTGAAGCGGTATGAGCAGCCCTGGCGTTGAAAAAAACTACCTGAGTCAAAACTACGTCGAAGAAACCAAGTTCGGTTTCTGGTTCCTGCGCAGCCATACCTGGCAGCATCACGTGTTGCGCGTGGCGATCAATGACCTGCGCAGCCTGTTCAGCGAGCCGCTACCGGTGGCGCCGGTGTTGTTGGATGCTGGTTGCGGCCAGGGCAAATCCTTCCAGTTGCTGCATCAGGTGTTCGCACCTTCGCGCCTGATCGGCCTGGATGCCGACCCCCACAGCCTGGCACTGAGCCGCGAAGAAGCTGCGCGCCTGGGGCTGGACGTCGAACTGATCGGCAGCGACTGCGCGACCCTCAACGTGCCGGATGCCAGCGTCGATATCCTGTTCTGCCACCAGACCTTCCATCATCTGGTGGAACAACATCGCGCACTCAAGGAGTTCTATCGGGTGCTCAAGCCGGGCGGCTATCTGCTGTTTGCCGAATCCACCGAAGCCTACATCGACACCTGGGTGATTCGCTGGCTGTTCCGCCACCCGATGCATGTGCAAAAGAGCGCCGAAGAGTACTTGGAGATGCTGCGCGAGCAGGGCTTTGAGTTCGCTGCACAGAACATTTCGTACCCTTACTTGTGGTGGAGCCGTTCCAGTGACTTCGGCCTGCTGGAACGCTGGGGCCTGCGCAAGGCACCACCCGTGGGCCAGCGCGAGGAAACCCTGGTCAACTGCGTAGCGCGTAAACCTGTGGAGAATGCGGCCCCATGATGCGCCTGCTGTTGATAAGTTGCCTGCTGCTGCTCGGCGCCTGCGCCAGCCAGGCACCGTTGCCGGAAAAAACCCCGGCCCTGGCCTTGCCGATGCAACTGCATGTGCAGCGCCTGGCGGACGGCCAGAGCCAGGACTGGCTGCTGGTGATCCAGCGCGAAGGCCGCGCGATTCGCTGGTCGATGATGGACCCGCTGGGCATTCCCCAGGCCCGGCAAAAACTGCTTGATGGGCAGTGGCAGGCCGACGGGTTGCTGCCGCCCAATCCCCAGGCACGGGAGTTGTTTGCCGCGCTGCTGTTTGCCCTGACCCCGGCTGGTGATGTGCCCGCGTTGTATCCGCACGCTCAGGCGATGGACCTGACGCGCACGCTGCCGGGCCACTGGCAGATTGTTTATCAGTCTTCCGAGGTGTTCAGCGTGAACATGGCCGACCCGCCGCTGAGTTATCGCATCAGCCCGCTGGGTGTGAGCCGATGACCGTCTACCTCAATGCCCTAGGCGTGATCTGCGCCCTTGGCCGTGGCCAGGCGCAAGTCAGCCGCAACCTGTTTGCCGGCGACTGCTCAGGCATGCGCGCCGAAGGCGGCTGGGTGCCGGAGCGCGTAGTGCCGGTGGCCGCCGTACAGGGTGAACTGGCGAGCCTGCCCCCGGAACTGGCCGAGCAAAGCAGCCGCAATAACCAGTTGCTGCTGGAAGCGGCGCTGCAGATCGAGGATGAGATTCGTCAGGCCATCCAGACCTACGGCCCTGGCCGGGTCGGGGTTGTGCTCGGCACCAGCACCTCGGGCATTGACGAAGCCAGCCGTGGCATTGCCCATTACCTGCAAAACACGCAGTTCCCCGCTGACTACGATTACCAGCAACAGGAACTCAGCGCCCCGGCCAACTTCCTCGCCGACTGGTTGAACGTGAGCGGCCCGGCCTATGTGATTTCCACCGCCTGCACCTCCAGCGCCCGTGCATTGATGAGTGCCCAGCGCCTGTTGGACCTGGGGGTGTGCGAAGCGGTGATCTGCGGCGGTGTGGACAGCCTGTGCAAGCTGACGCTGAACGGGTTTACCGCGCTGGAAGCCGTGTCTGCGGAGCGCTGTAATCCGTTCTCGGTGAACCGCAACGGCATCAATATCGGTGAAGCGGCGGTGCTGTTCCTGATGAGCCGCGAGCCGGCACCGGTTGCCCTGCTGGGCAGCGGTGCCAGTTGCGACGCGCACCATATCTCCGCGCCCGAGCCCGGCGGCAAGGGCGCGTTGCTGGCCATGCGCAAGGCCCTGGCCAGTGCAAAACTTTCGCCCGAGCAGATCGGCTACCTGAACCTGCACGGCACCGCGACCCAACATAACGACGCCATGGAAAGCCTGGCAGTCGCCAGCCTGTTTCCCGGCGGCGTCGCCTGCTCGTCGACCAAGCCCATGACCGGCCACACCCTCGGCGCGGCCGGGGCCCTGGAAGCCGCGTTCTGCTGGCTGAGCCTGACCCATCGCCTGCTGCCACCGCATGTATGGGACGGCCACCCCGACCCGGCTATGCCCGCGTTGCAATGGGTGCGCAGTGGCGACACCTTGAAAAAACCCTGCCTGATGAGCAACTCGTTTGCCTTCGGCGGTAACAATGTCAGCCTGATAATCGCAGAGGCCCCATGATCGATTGGCCACTCGCCGAACTGCTGCCCCACGCGGGCGACATGATCCTGATCGACCAGGTGCTGTCGTTCGATGAAGAGCAGATTCACACCCGCGTCACCGTCAAGCCCGGCGGCCTGTTCAATCGTGCAGACGGCAGCTTGCCGGCCTGGGTCGGCATCGAGCTGATGGCGCAAAGCGTCGCCGCCTATGCCGGTTGCCATGCACGCCAGCAAGGCAAGGCCGTGGAGCTGGGCTTCCTGTTGGGCACACGTAAGTTCGAGTGCAACGTGGAGCACTTTGCGGCCGGCGCCGAACTGAACATCCACGGCCTGCGCTCCCTGGAAGACGACAACGGCATGGGTGTGTTCGAATGCCACCTCACCGGCGACGGCATCCAGGCCAGCGCGCGCTTGAACGTATTTCGACCGCCCCAGGCGGCCAACTATTTAGCTGAATCGAAGGACGAAACGCCATGACTGAATCCGTACTGGTCACCGGCTCCAGCCGTGGCATCGGCCGCGCCATTGCCCTGCGCCTGGCCCAGGCCGGCCATGACATCGTGTTGCATTGCCGCAGCGGCCGTGCCGAAGCCGACGCGGTACAGCTCGAGGTCCAAGCCCTGGGGCGCAAGGCCCGCGTGCTGCAGTTCGACGTGGCGGATCGCGCTGCGTGCAAAGAGATCCTTGAAACCGATGTGGAGCAGCATGGCGCCTATTACGGCGTGGTGCTCAATGCCGGCCTGACCCGCGACGGCGCCTTTCCTGCCCTGTCGGAAGACGATTGGGATGTGGTGATGCGCACCAACCTGGATGGTTTCTACAACGTGCTGCACCCGGTGATGATGCCGATGATCCGGCGCCGCGCCGCCGGGCGTATCGTGTGCATCACCTCGGTGTCCGGCTTGATCGGCAACCGCGGCCAGGTCAACTACAGCGCGTCCAAAGCCGGCTTGATCGGCGCAGCCAAGGCGCTGGCCATCGAATTGGGCAAGCGCAAGATCACCGTCAACTGCGTGGCGCCGGGCCTGATCGACACCGCGATGCTGGATGAAAACGTGCCGGTAGAAGAACTGATGAAAATGATCCCGGCCCAACGCATGGGCACGCCGGAAGAAGTCGCTGGCGCCGTGAACTTCCTCATGTCGGCCGAAGCCGGCTACATCACGCGCCAGGTGCTGGCCGTGAACGGGGGCCTGTGCTGATGAAGCGCGTTGTCGTCACCGGCATGGCCGGCGTGACCTCCCTGGGCAGCGACTGGGACACCATCGCCGCGAACTTTCGCGCCAACCGCAGCGGCATCCGGCGCATGGATGAGTGGGACCGTTTCACCGAGTTGAACACGCGCCTGGCCGGCCCTATCGACGATTTCGTCGTGCCCGCGCACTGGACGCGCAAGCAGCTGCGCAGCATGGGCCGCGTCTCGCGCCTGGCGGTGTGGGCAGCAGAGCAGGCCTTGCAGGACGCCGGCTTGCTCGGTGACGAGTCGATCAAGGACGGGCGCATGGGCGTGGCCTGTGGTTCGTCCACCGGCAGCACCGATGAGATCAAGGCGTTCGGTAATATGCTGCTCAACTCGGTGGCCGAGGGGCTCAATGCCAACTCTTATGTGCGCATGATGCCGCACACCACGGCGGCGAATATCAGCATCTTTTTTGGCCTCACCGGCCGGCTGATTCCCACCTCCAGCGCCTGCACCAGCGGCAGCCAGGGCATTGGCTACGCCTATGAGGCGATCAAGTTCGGGCGTCTGCCGTTGATGCTCGCAGGCGGCGCGGAAGAACTGTGCCCCACCGAAGCCATGGTGTTCGATGCGTTGTACGCCACCAGCCTGAAAAACGATGCGCCGCAAACCAGCCCGCGCCCCTACGACAGCGGCCGCGACGGCCTGGTGATCGGTGAAGGTGGCGGCATGTTGGTGCTCGAAGAGTTGGAGCACGCACTCGCGCGAGGCGCGCATATTCATGCGGAGCTGGTCGGCTTCGGCAGCAACGCCGACGGCCAGCACACCACCCGCCCGGAACAGAAAACCATGCGCCGCGCCATGGAGCTGGCCCTGGAAGACGCAGGTCTTGAACCGTCCGCCATCGGCTACGTGAACGGCCACGGCACGGCCACCGATCAGGGCGACATCGCCGAAACCCTGGCCACCAGCAGCCTGTTTGGCAGCCGCATGCCGATCAGTTCGCAGAAAAGTTTCCTGGGGCACACCCTGGGTGCGTGCGGGGCGTTGGAGTCGTGGTTCAGCATCGAGATGATGAACCGCGACCAGTACGTGCACACCTTCAACCTGGACGCGGTCGACCCGCAATGCGGCGAGCTGGACTACCTGCAAGGTGGCTTTCGCCAGATGCACAACGACTACGTGATGAACAACAACTTTGCCTTCGGCGGCGTCAACACCTCGTTGATCTTCCGCCGCTGGAGCTGACTTTTTAATCGACTGGAGAAAACGGAATGTCTTCCCTGCTACGCGCTACCCTGATCACCCTGGCCCTGCTGACCACGGCTGGCTGCACCAGCAAACCCGTGCTCAACACCCAGCACGATTTGCCGGCCACAAGCCAGGTCAGCGAAGAAAAAATGAAACAGGTGATCGTCGCCGCCCTGCAAAAACGCGAGTGGACGGTGCAACGCCTGAGCCCGCAACTGGTGCAGGCCGAGATCACCGTGCGCGGCCAGTTCTACGCCGCCATCGACATCCGCTACACCCGCAACAGCTACGCCATCACCTACCGCGACAGCCGCGACCTGGGCTACAAGGACGGCAAGATCCATCGCAACTACAACCGTTGGGTGAGCATGCTGGATCGGGATATTCTGGCGGGGCTGCGTACTTACAGCGTGAATGAAGCAAATACTTCGCCCCAAAACTGACCCCCCTGTGGCGAGGGAGCTTGCTCCCTCGCCACAGGTTATTGAGCGGCCTTACGCGTCAACAACTCCACAAACCCTTTCGCCATCGGCGTTTGCGCGCCCTTACGCTGCACCAGCCACACCGCCGTCACCGCCTGCGGGTCGAGCAAGGTGCGATAGACCACGCCATCAATGCGGATGCGCTGGTAGGACGCCGGCAGCACCGACACCCCCAACCCCGCTGCCACCAGCCCGATGATGGTCATCGCTTCCCCCGCTTCCTGGGCAAAGTGCGGGCTGAACCCGGCGTCGCGAGCCAGGTTGAGCAATTGTGCGTACAGGCCGCTGCCGTAACTGCGCGGGAAGAACACAAAAGGCTCCTCGGCCAATTGCTCCAGGTGCAAGCCGCGCTCGCTGCCTTGGGCCAACGGGTGGCCGGCGCTCAGTACCGCTACCAAGGGTTCGCGCATCAACTCGACCACGCTCAGTGAGTCGGGCAAGGGCAAAGGCCGCATCAGCCCCACCTGAATCGACTCATCCACCAGCGACTCGGCCACTTGGGTGCTACTCATTTCTTGCAAGTTCAGATGCACCGCCGGGAATGCCTGGCGGAAGGCAAAGATCGCCCGGGGAATGCTCGCGTTGAACGGCGCAGACGAGGTGAAGCCGATCTTCAACTCACCCAGCTCGCCCAACTGCGCACGCCGCGCCACATCTGCCGCCTTGTCGACCTGGGCCAGTACCAAGCGTGCCTCTTGCAAGAACAAGCGCCCTGCCTCGCTCAGCTCGACCCGACGATTGGTGCGCTCGAACAAGCGTGCGCCCAGCTCGTGTTCCAGCGCCTGGATCTGCTGGCTCAGGGGTGGCTGCGAGATGCCCAGCACCTGCGCGGCGCGGCCGAAGTGCAGTTCTTCGGCAACGGCGATGAAGTAGCGCAAATGGCGGAATTCCATGCAAACCTCATTAGGTCGTAAAAACTATCAAACAGGTCGAACAATATATTGGAAAGCATCATTAGCCAGCTATATTCTTTTTTGCATTGTCAGTCCTGGCAGACTTTCCTCCCCGAGGTCCCCCGTGAATCCTGCTGTTGCTCCACTTGCCCAACACACCCCGCCCTCAGCCCTCGATGAGGTGGTGGCGCAGCTTAATGACGCGTACATCGAAAAAGGCACGCCGATGTTCATGCGCACGGTGCTGGCGCTGTTCTCCGGCGGCTTCGCCACGTTTGCCTTGTTGTATTGCGTGCAGCCGATGATGCCGGCGCTGTCCCATGAATTTTCCATCAATGCGGCGCAAAGCAGCCTGATTCTGTCCGTCGCCACCGCGATGCTCGCCTGCGGCCTGCTGATCACCGGGCCGATATCCGACAGGCTGGGGCGCAAGCCGGTGATGGTTGCCGCGTTGTTCTGTGCGGCGCTGGCCACCATCGCCAGCGGCTTGATGCCGAGCTGGGAGGGCATCCTGTTGATGCGCGCACTGGTGGGCCTGTCCTTGAGCGGCCTGGCCGCCGTGGCCATGACCTACCTCAGCGAAGAGATCCACCCGCAGCACATCGGCCTGGCCATGGGCCTGTATATCGGCGGCAATGCGATTGGCGGCATGAGCGGGCGCCTGATCATCGGCGTATTGATCGACTTCGTCAGTTGGCACACCGCAATGCTGATCATCGGTGCCCTGGCGTTGATCGCTGCCACAGTGTTCTGGAAGATCCTCCCCGAATCGCGCAACTTCCGCGCCAGCAGCCTCAAGCCGCGCAGCCTGGTGGACGGCTTCGTCATGCACTTCAAGGACGCCGGCCTGCCGTGGCTGTTCCTTGAAGCCTTCCTGCTGATGGGCGCCTTCGTGACGATGTTCAACTACATCGGCTATCGCCTGCTCGCCTCCCCCTACGATCTGAGCCAGGCGGTGGTCGGCCTGCTGTCAGTGGTGTACCTCTCGGGCATCTACAGCTCGGCCAAGATCGGCTCCCTGGCCGACCGCCTCGGTCGCCGTCGGGTGCTGTGGGCTACCATCGTGCTGATGCTCGCCGGCATCGCCCTGACACTGTTCACCCCGTTGTGGCTGGTGGTGCCAGGCATGCTGGTGTTCACCTTCGGGTTCTTCGGCGCCCACTCGGTCGCCAGCAGCTGGATCGGCCGCCGTGCGGTGAAAGCCAAGGGGCAGGCGTCGTCGCTCTACTTGTTCTGCTACTACGTGGGGTCGAGCATTGCCGGGACGGCGGGAGGGTTCTTCTGGCATTTTGCCGGGTGGAACGGGATTGGCGGATTCATTATCGCGCTACTGATCGGCGCGTTGCTGGTGGCGTTGAAGCTGGCGAAGTTGCCGCCACTGGGGAATATGCAGACCTGACGCGATTGGCTTTATGTGGGAGCTGGCTGCCTGCGATGGCGGTGTTGAATTCGCCGCCGCCATCGCAGGCAAGCCAGCTCCCACAGTTTGTTTTGCGTTTTACTCGTGGTACTGCGCCGACAGTTCGTGCACTGCGCGCAAGAACGCACCCGCGTGCTCCGGGTTCACTTCCGGGGTGATACCGTGGCCAAGGTTGAACACGTGGCCACTGCCTTTGCCGTAGCTAGCCAGGATGCGCCGTACTTCGGCGCGGATCGCTTCTGGCTTGGCGTACAGCACGGTCGGGTCCATGTTGCCTTGCAGGGCCACCTGGTTGCCGACGCGACGGCGCGCTTCGCCGAGGTCACAGGTCCAATCCAGGCCCAGTGCATCCGCGCCCGCGTCGGCGATGCTTTCCAGCCACAGGCCGCCGCCTTTGGTGAACATGATCACCGGCACCTTGCGGCCTTCGTGTTCACGGATCAGGCCGCTGACGATCTTGCGCATGTAGGCCAGGGAGAATTCCTGGTACGCCGCCGCCGACAGGTTGCCGCCCCAGGTATCGAAGATCTGCACCGCTTGCGCACCGGCCATGATCTGGCCGTTGAGGTAGGACGTGACCGACTGCGCCAGCTTGTCCAGCAACAGGTGCATGGCTTGCGGGTTGTCGTAGAGCATGGCCTTGGTCTTGCGGAAGTCTTTCGACGAGCCGCCTTCGACCATGTAGGTGGCCAGGGTCCATGGGCTGCCGGAGAAGCCGATCAGCGGCACGCGGCCGTTGAGCTCGCGGCGGATGGTGCTCACGGCGTCCATCACGTAGCCCAGGTCTTTGTGTGGATCAGGGATCGGCAGGGCTTCGATATCGGCCAGGGTGCTGACGACCTTCTTGAAACGCGGGCCTTCGCCGGTTTCGAAGTACAGGCCTTGGCCCATGGCGTCGGGGATGGTGAGGATATCGGAGAAGAGGATGGCCGCGTCCAGTTGTGGGTAGCGGTCCAGCGGCTGCATCGTGACTTCGCAGGCGAACTCCGGGTTCATGCACAGGCTCATGAAATCGCCCGCATTGGCGCGACTGGCGCGGTATTCCGGCAGGTAGCGACCGGCTTGACGCATCATCCACACCGGGGTGACGTCTACGGGTTGCTTGAGCAGGGCACGAAGGAAACGGTCGTTCTTGAGGGCAGTCATGTCGGCATCCGCAAAAAAAGTGCGGGCATTTTCTCAGAGCGCGACGCAAAAGGCACGGAATGCACCGTGCCTTTTGTCTATCGGGTCAATTTGTCGCGGCAATGCCGCCGCAGGATCGTTAACGCCTCCTGTGACGCTCCGCGTCATGCTGTTCGGGACGCGGAGCGTCCCTGGCGGCATTCCCACGCGGAGCGTGGGAACGATCATCAGACTTGCAGGTAGTCCAGGATGCCTTCGGCGGCGTTACGGCCTTCGAAGATCGCGGTGACCACTAGGTCCGACCCGCGCACCATGTCGCCACCGGCGAAGATTTTCGGGTTGCTGGTCTGGTGCTTGTACTGGCCTTGTTCCGGGGCTACAACGCGGCCCTGGCTGTCGGTCTGGATTTCGAACTGCTCAAACCACGGCGCCGGGCTTGGGCGGAAGCCGAAGGCGATGACCACGGCGTCGGCCGGGATGATCTCTTCGGAACCCGGGATCGGCTCGGGGCTGCGACGCCCACGGGCATCCGGTTCGCCGAGACGGGTCTCGACCACCTTCACACCTTCCACACGGTCTTCACCGACAATAGCGATCGGCTGGCGGTTGTAGAGGAATTTCACGCCTTCTTCCTTGGCGTTCTTCACCTCTTTGCGCGAGCCGGGCATGTTGGCTTCGTCACGGCGATAAGCACAGGTCACCGACTTGGCGCCCTGGCGGATCGAGGTGCGGTTGCAGTCCATCGCGGTGTCGCCACCGCCCAGCACCACGACCTTCTTGCCCTTCATGTCGACGAAGTCTTCCGGCGACTTTTCAAAGCCCAGGTTGCGGTTGACGTTGGCGATCAGGAAGTCGAGCGCGTCATACACGCCCGGCAAGTCCTCACCGGCAAAGCCGCCCTTCATGTAGGTGTAGGTGCCCATGCCCATGAACACCGCATCGTATTCGGCGAGCAGTTGCTCCATGGTGATGTCTTTGCCGATCTCAGTATTGAGGCGGAACTCGATACCCATGCCGGTGAACACTTCACGACGGTGGCTCAATACGGTTTTTTCCAGCTTGAACTCGGGGATACCGAAGGTCAGCAGGCCACCGATTTCCGGGTTCTTGTCGAACACCACCGGGGTCACGCCGCCACGCACCAACACGTCAGCACACCCAAGGCCCGACGGGCCTGCGCCGATGATCGCGACGCGCTTGCCAGTCGGCTTGACCTTGGACATGTCCGGGCGCCAGCCCATGGCGAACGCCGTATCGGTGATGTACTTCTCCACCGAGCCGATGGTTACCGCGCCGAAACCGTCGTTGAGGGTGCAGGCCCCTTCACACAAGCGGTCTTGCGGGCACACCCGGCCGCAGACTTCCGGCAGGGTGTTGGTCTGGTGCGACAACTCGGCGGCGGCGAGGATGTTGCCCTCGGCCACCAGTTTGAGCCAGTTGGGAATGAAGTTGTGCACCGGGCACTTCCATTCGCAATACGGGTTACCGCACCCCAGGCAGCGGTGGGCCTGGTCGGCCGAGTGTTGGGGTTTGAAGGGTTCGTAGATCTCCACGAACTCTTTCTTGCGTTGACGCAACAGTTTCTTCTTCGGATCTTTGCGCCCGACATCGATGAACTGGAAGTCGTTATTCAGACGTTCAGCCATGTTAAAACCTCATCAAACTGTTCAGACGCATATCACTGCGGGTTGGCACGGATGCTGGAAAGCAACGATTTCAGGTTGGCAGCCTTGGGCTTGACCAGCCAGAAACGACGCAGGTAATCATCGAGGTTTTCGGCGAGGTTGCGACCCCATTCGCTGCCGGTTTCCTCGACGTACTCGTCCAGCACGTGCTGCAAGTGGTTCCGGTAGGATTCCATGGCTTCGCCGCTGATGCGCTGGATCTCGACCAACTCGTGGTTGACCTTGTCGACGAAGGTGTTGTCCTGGTCGAGCACGTAGGCGAAACCGCCGGTCATGCCCGAACCGAAGTTGTAACCGGTCTTGCCCAGTACTGCGACAAAGCCTCCGGTCATGTACTCGCAGCAGTGATCGCCAGTGCCTTCCACCACGGTGTGGGCACCGGAGTTACGCACGGCGAAACGCTCACCGGCAGTACCTGCGGCAAACAGCTTGCCACCGGTGGCGCCGTACAAGCAGGTGTTGCCGATGATGGCACTGTCCTGGGTCTTGTACACGCTGCCAGCCGGCGGGACGATGACCAGCTTGCCGCCGGTCATGCCCTTGCCCACGTAGTCGTTGGCGTCGCCTTCCAGGTACATGTGCAGGCCACCGGCGTTCCACACGCCGAAGCTCTGGCCCGCAGTGCCCTTGAAGCGGAAGGTAATCGGCGCTTTCGCCATGCCCTGGTTGCCGTGCTTGCGCGCGATTTCGCCGGAGATGCGTGCGCCGATGGAACGGTCGCAGTTGCAGATATCCAGCGCGAATTCGCCACCGCTGGCGTCGTTGATCGAGGAGCCGGCCATTTCGACCATTTTCTCGGCCAGCAGGCCTTTGTCGAACGGTGGGTTGCGGTCCACCTGGCAGAATTGTGGCTTGTCTGCCGGGATGTGATCGCTGCCCAACAGCGGCGTGAGGTCCAGATGTTGTTGCTTGGCGGTCTGGCCTTCGAGGATGTCCAACAGGTCGGTGCGACCGATCAGCTCTTCCAGCGAACGTACGCCCAGCTTGGCCAGCCACTCACGGGTTTCTTCGGCGACGTAGGTGAAGAAATTCACCACCATGTCGACGGTGCCGATGTAGTGATCCTTGCGCAGTTTTTCGTTCTGAGTCGCTACGCCGGTAGCGCAGTTGTTCAGGTGGCAGATACGCAGGTATTTGCAGCCCAGGGCGATCATGGGCGCAGTGCCGAAGCCGAAGCTTTCGGCGCCGAGGATCGCGGCCTTGATCACATCGAGGCCGGTTTTCAGGCCGCCGTCGGTCTGTACTCGCACCTTGCCGCGCAGATCGTTGCCGCGCAGGGTCTGGTGGGTTTCGGCCAGGCCGAGTTCCCAGGGTGCGCCAGCGTACTTGATCGAGGTCAGCGGCGAAGCGCCGGTGCCGCCATCGTAGCCGGAGATGGTGATCAGGTCGGCATAGGCCTTGGCCACACCGGCGGCAATGGTGCCGACGCCGGCTTCTGCCACCAGTTTCACCGAGACCAGGGCCTGCGGGTTGACTTGTTTGAGGTCGAAGATCAGCTGCGACAAGTCTTCAATCGAGTAGATGTCGTGGTGCGGCGGTGGCGAAATCAGGGTCACGCCCGGTACGGCGTAACGCAGCTTGGCGATCAGGCCGTTGACCTTGCCGCCTGGCAGTTGACCACCCTCACCCGGCTTGGCGCCTTGGGCCACCTTGATCTGCAGCACCTCGGCATTCACCAGGTACTCCGGGGTCACGCCGAAACGGCCGGTGGCCACCTGCTTGATTTTCGAGCTTTTGAGCGTGCCGTAGCGCGCCGGGTCTTCACCGCCTTCGCCGGAGTTGGAACGCGCCCCCAGGCGGTTCATGGCTTCGGCGAGGGCTTCGTGAGCTTCCGGCGACAAGGCACCCAGGGAAATACCAGCGGAGTCAAAGCGCTTGAGGATCGACTCCAGCGGCTCGACCTGGCTGATGTCCATCGGCGTGTCCAGGGTCTTCACCTTGAACAGGTCGCGGATCATCGACACCGGGCGGTTATCCACCAGGCTCGTGTATTCCTTGAACTTGGCGTAGTCGCCCTGCTGCACAGCGGCTTGCAGGGTGTTGACCACGTCCGGGTTGTAGGCGTGGTATTCACCACCGTGCACGAACTTGAGCAGGCCACCTTGCTGAATTGGCTTGCGCGCGCTCCAGGCTTCGGCGGCCAGGGCTTTCTGTTCGGCTTCGATGTCGACGAAACGCGCGCCCTTGATGCGGCTCGGCACGCCACGGAAACTCAGCTCGCAGACTTCTTCGGACAAGCCGATGGCTTCGAACAACTGCGCGCCGCGGTACGAGGTGACGGTGGAGATGCCCATCTTCGACAGGATCTTCAGCAGGCCCTTGGTGATGCCCTTGCGGTAGTTCTTGAACACCTCGTAGAGGTCGCCCAGCACTTCACCGGTACGGATCAGGTCACCCAGCACTTCGTACGCCAGGAACGGATACACCGCCGAAGCGCCGAAACCGATCAGCACCGCAAAGTGATGCGGGTCGCGGGCGGTGGCGGTTTCCACGAGGATGTTGGAGTCGCAGCGCAGGCCTTTTTCGGTCAGGCGGTGGTGCACCGCACCGGTCGCCAGGGACGCATGGATCGGCAACTTGCCCGGCGCGATGTGGCGGTCGGTGAGTACGATCTGGGTACGACCGGCACGCACAGCTTCTTCAACCTGGTCAGCAACGTTACGCACCGCGGCTTCAAGGCCCAGGCTCTCGTCGTAGTTCAGGTCGATGATCTGGCGGTCGAAGCCTGGACGCTCCAGGGTCATCAGCGAACGCCACTTGGCCGGGGAAATGACCGGCGAGCTGAGGATCACGCGGGAGGCATGCTCAGGCGATTCCTGGAAGATGTTGCGCTCGGCGCCGAGGCACACTTCCAGGGACATCACGATGGCTTCACGCAGCGGGTCGATCGGTGGGTTGGTCACCTGAGCGAACTGCTGGCGGAAATAATCGTACGGCGTGCGCACGCGCTGGGACAGCACGGCCATTGGCGTGTCGTCGCCCATGGAGCCGACGGCTTCGTAGCCTTGCTCACCGAGGGGGCGCAGCACCTGGTCGCGCTCCTCGAACGTGACCTGGTACATCTTCATGTATTGCTTGAGCTGGTCGACGTCATAGAAAGCCGAACCGTGGTCGTTGTCTTCCATGGTCGCCTGGATGCGCAGGGCGTTCTTGCGCAGCCATTGCTTGTACGGGTGACGCGACTTCAAACGGTTGTCGATGGCGTCGGTGTCGAGGATCTGCCCGGTTTCGGTGTCCACGGCCAGGATCTGGCCAGGGCCGACACGGCCTTTGGCGATCACGTCTTCCGGCTTGTAGTCCCACACGCCGATTTCCGAGGCGAGGGTGATGAAACCGTTGGTGGTGGTCACCCAACGCGCCGGGCGCAGGCCGTTACGGTCGAGCAGGCACACCGCGTAGCGGCCGTCGGTCATGACCACGCCGGCCGGGCCGTCCCACGGCTCCATGTGCATCGAGTTGTACTCGTAGAACGCACGCAGGTCCGGGTCCATGGTCTCGACGTTCTGCCACGCAGGCGGAATGATCATGCGCACGCCACGGAACAGGTCGATGCCGCCGGTAACCATCAGCTCAAGCATGTTGTCCATGCTGGAGGAGTCGGAACCCACGCGGTTGACCAGCGGGCCGAGCTCTTCGAGGTCCATCAAGTCGTTGGCGAACTTGGTGCGCCGGGCCTGGGCCCAGTTGCGGTTGCCGGTGATGGTATTGATCTCGCCGTTGTGGGCGAGGAAGCGGAATGGCTGGGCCAGCGGCCATTTCGGCAAGGTGTTGGTGGAGAAGCGCTGGTGGAACACGCAGATCGCGGTTTGCAGGCGCTCATCGCTCAGGTCTGGATAGAAGGCGGTGAGGTCCGCCGGCATCATCAGGCCTTTATAAATGATGGTCTTGTGGGAAAAGCTGCAGATGTAGTGGTCGGTGTCGGCGGCGTTGAGCACCGACGAACGACGACGGGACGTGAACAGCTTGATCGCCATGTCCTGGTCGCTCAGGCCATCGCCTGCGATGAACACTTGTTCGATCTGCGGCAGGCGCTCCAGGGCCAGGCGGCCGAGCACGCTGGTGTCGATGGGCACTTTGCGCCAGCCGACGATCTGCAGGCCGGCGGCGGCGATCTCGCGGTTCATGTTCTCGCGAGCGGCTTCGGCTTTTACCGGGTCCTGGTTGAAAAACACCATACCCACGGCGTACTGCTTGGGCAGTTCAACCGCAAATTGCTCTTTAGCGACAGCGCGCAGGAACTGGTCGGGCTTTTGAATCAGCAAGCCACAGCCGTCACCGGTCTTGCCGTCGGCGTTGATCCCACCGCGGTGGGTCATGCAGGTCAGGGCCTCGATGGCCGTTTGCAAAAGGGTATGACTGGGTTCGCCCTGCATGTGGGCTATCAGGCCGAAACCGCAGTTATCCTTGAATTCATCGGGTTGGTACAGACCTGCTTTCATAGACACTTTCTCACCAGGCTGCCTCTTTTACCGAGGCAAATTTCTTTTCAATTCAACCGGTTACCTTCCACGCCGAACGTACGCCGGCTTAGCGGGGGCAAAAGGGAGGTCATTGTACACACCGACACAGACGCTCACAAATTTAGCGACGAAATGTCGCAAATCTATGTCGCATTTATGAAAGGTTTAAAGCGATATGCTGTGCTAGTCAAAACTTTTTTAATTCTGACCGCTACGACTCAAAAGCTACTGTGGCGCAGACACCACAAAGCGCGCGGCCTGTAAGGGCAGCACGCACTTGCGGATTTTTTTGAGGTGCCGGGAGGGCGGCCTGGGTAAGGCCGCCGGATCTTCAGCGAGTTGCTGCCAGTTCTTGTTGAACGCTGGCAACAGTGCGAGGCCAAGGTTTACCAGCCTGAACCTTCGCTGGCAAGGCTTTGATGGCAGAATCGGCTGCGGCGCGGCTTGGGAAGCTGCCGTAGGTGATCACGTAGAGAGGCTTGCCGTTGAGCACTTTCTTGAAATAACGGTACTGGCCGCCCTGCTCTTTGACGAACGCCTGAGCGTTGGCTTCGGAGCTGGTGCCGAGGATCTGTACCACAAAGTTGCCGGTAGGCTGGCTGCTGTACCAGCTGCTGCCAGCAGCGCCGGCCTTGGCAACGGTGGCGGCTGGTTTTTCCGCAGGCTTGGCGGCGGGTGCTGGTTTGGCGGCCGGCGCCGGTGCGACAGGCTTGGTAACCGGAGCAGGCTTGGCAGTGGCAACGGTCGGCGCCGGGGTCGGAGCTGGCTTGGCGACCGGAGCAACCGGCGTCGCTGGCACACCGGCCGGTACGCCTGCAGGTGGTGCGGTGGTGGTCACGGTCGGCGGCGTAGCGCTGGAGCCTTCCACCGGCACGCCATCGTCACCTTCGGAGATGCCGCCAGCTTCTTCGGCCAGCGGGCCGCGCATCACAGGTTGGCCGACCATCGGCAGGTTGGTCGGTTGGCCGGAGTTGGCAAATTCGACGTTTGGCGTGGGCTTGCCCAGTGGCAACTGCGCCTGTTCGGTTGGCGCGCCGGTGGTTGTCGGTGCTTTGTTACGGCCCGGGATCAACCAGGCGGCGGCAACAGCGACCACGACAACGGCGGAAATAGCCAATACGTGCTTCTTAGGCATAGTGAACCCCATCTTTGGACGCTTGACCGCAGAGCGGCTGGCAATCATGGCTTCGATCATGGCATCGCGGGCAACCTGGTTGATGTTTCCAGGCCAGCCATCGGAGCTTTCGTGAATATCAGAGATCTGCGCAGCGGTGAAAAGTTCGATACCCGCCCCGGCGCCTTCAAGGCGCTGTGCCAGGTATTCGCGGGTTTCTTCCTCTTCGTACGGCTGCAACTCGATGACGTGGAACAGCTCCTGCTCACCACTGATCTGCTCCAGATCGGCGATCAGCGACGACTCACCGAACAGGAACACATGCGGGCGACCTTCCGGCGTACCCGCCGCCAGCGCCAGCAGCGCTTCGAGGGCGGACTCGTCGAGCTGCTCGGCATCGTCTACCAGCAGGTAGACTTCCTGGCCGGTCAGGCCCAACTGCACCACTTGCTTGAGAATCGCGTTCGGCTCGGCATTGGAGACGTCCAACGCCTGCGCCACCTGGCGCAGTACGCCGGCCGCATCACCGGCACCGCGGGCCGATACCACCACGCTCTGCACCGATTGTTTGTTGGTGCTGGCCACCAGCGCCTGGCGCAGCAAGGTCTTGCCGCTGCCCAGAGGGCCGGTGACCACCAGCAGCAACTGGCTGTAGCGCGCGAGGTGATGCAACTGCCCAAGCACCGGTTTGCGCTGGGCGGGGAAGAATTTGAAACCCGGCACCCGTGGAGCAAAGGGGTCGTGGCTCAAGTGGTAATGGCCGAGGAACGCCTCGTCGGCATGCAAACTAGTCATCGGGTCTTATTAACCTTTGAGCTGGGCCAGGGCGCGGTAATCCGCTCCCAGCGTGGCCTGTAGAATCTCTTTTGGATAATCGTCGGTCACCACGGCTTCGCCCATGTGGCGCAGCAGTACCAGTCGAAGTCGACCGTCGATCACTTTCTTGTCTATCGCCATATGTTCAAGGAAATCCGCCTCGGTCATCTCCGCAGGCGGAACAACCGGCAAGCCGGCGCGCTGGAACAGGCGGATGCCGCGATCACGCTCTTGGGCGCTGATCCAGCCCAGGCGCTGCGACATCTCCAATGCCATCACCGTGCCAGCCGCTACGGCTTCCCCATGCAACCACACACCATAGCCCATGTGCGTTTCGATCGCATGGCCGAAGGTGTGGCCCAGGTTCAGCGTGGCCCGCACGCCGGACTCGCGCTCGTCGGCATTGACCACCAGCGCCTTGGCCGCGCAGGAGCGGGAAATCGCTTCGGTGAGCGCCACCTGGTCGAGGCCGCGCAAGGCGTCCATGTGCTCTTCCAGCCAGGTCAGGAACGGCTCATCGCAGATCAGCCCGTACTTGATGACTTCCGCCAGGCCCGCCGACAACTCGCGCGGCGGCAAGGTGTTGAGGGTAGCGGTGTCGATCAGCACAGCTTGGGGCTGATAGAACGCGCCGACCATGTTCTTGCCCAGCGGGTGGTTGATACCGGTCTTGCCACCCACCGACGAGTCGACTTGGGACAGCAAGGTGGTCGGCACCTGGATAAAGTCCACGCCGCGCTGGTAGCAGGCCGCAGCAAAACCGGCCATATCGCCAATCACACCGCCGCCCAGGGCGACCACGGTGGTTCGACGGTCATGGCGCGCGGTCAGCAGGCCATCAAAGATCAGTTGCAGGGTTTCCCAGTTTTTGTGGGCTTCGCCGTCAGGCAACACCACGGAGATCACCGAGTACGCCGCCAGGCTGCGGCTCAAACGCTCAAGATACAGCGGCGCAACCGTTTCGTTGGAGATGATCGCCACCTGCCGGCCGGCAATATGCGGCGCAAGCAGTTCGGGCTGGTCCAACAGACCTGCGCCAATGTGGATCGGGTAGCTGCGCTCGCCTAGATCGACCTTAAGTGTCTGCATGTGTCCCCGCGTTGAAGATGGAGTGACGACCGGCACTGTCGATATCTCGACACCGCTTGGTGGCTCTACGCCATACCTTACAAGGTGATGGCGCGCCGCCGAGAATAGCGCATTTCGGGCCAGGCTTTAACGGGGTGGCAACCGTTGCAGGCGCTCAAGGATGTCGAGTACGACCATCCGAGGTGGCCGCTCATCGGTTTCTACCACCAGATCGGCGATTTCCCGATACAGCGGATCGCGCAGCGCCAGCAGGTCCCGCAGGGTTTTGGCCGGGTCGGCGGTGCGCAGCAACGGGCGATTGCGATCACGGGCGGTACGGCCCACCTGCTGCTCGACGGACGCGTGCAAATACACCACCCGACCACCGGCATGCAGCGCCCGACGGTTTTCATCGCGCATGACAGCGCCACCGCCGGTCGCCAATACCACGCCATCGCAGCCGCACAGCTCGGCAATCATCGCCTGCTCGCGGTCACGAAAGCCCAGCTCGCCTTCTTTATCGAAGATCCATGGGATATTGGCACCCGTGCGCAATTCAATTTCCTTGTCGGAATCTTTGAATGGCAGGCGCAGCTCTTTGGCCAGCAAACGGCCGATGGTGCTTTTTCCAGCCCCCATCGGCCCTACAAGAATCAAATTTCGCACAGAATCAACGACTCACAGCAATCGCCTGGTTATTCATGATACGCGGAGTCAGGAATACCAGCAGCTCGGATTTTTTCTCCGCCAGCACATCGCGCCGGAAAAGGCGGCCAAGATACGGCACATCGCCCAAAAATGGCACTTTATCTACCACTTTGCTTTGGGTATTGGAGAAAACCCCGCCAATGACGATGGTCTCGCCATCCCTGACCAGAACCTTAGCGTTGACCTCGTTTTTCTTGATCGGCGGCACGTCATTGAGGCGGTTCAGGTAGTCGGGCTCATCCTTGGTGACCTTGACCGCCATGATCACATGGTCGTCGGGGGTGATTTGCGGCGTGACTTCAAGCGACAGCGAAGCCTCTTTGAACGACACCGAGGTGGCGCCCTGGGAGGTGGATTCCTGGTAAGGAATCTCGGTGCCCTTGAGGATGCGTGCAGTCTCTTTGTCGGAGGTGACGACCTTGGGCTGCGAGACGATCTCACCGTTGCCGGTTTTCTCCATGGCAGTCAGCTCAAGGTCCAGCAACAGGTTGTCGGTGATATAGGCGATCCCCAGGCCCGAGGTTCCGGCCAGCGCCCCCAAGTCGACAAAGGGTGAACTGGGCGGGTTTTGCGGCGGCTCGGCGCCGTCTGCCTGCGGCTTGGCAATACCCCCAACGCCGCCGTGGCCGCGTGTGAGCCGCCCACCCCAGCGCACACCCAGGCTTTTGTCGTAGTCGACATTGGCCTCCACAATTCGCGCCTCGATCATGACCTGGCGTACCGGGATATCCAGTTGCGCCACGATGCGCCGCAGTTCTTCGAGCCGCTCGCCAGTCTGGTAGGCAATGATGTTGTTGGTGCGGTCATCCACCGCCACCGAACCGCGCTCATCGGTGGCACCCTCAAAGCCGGTCACCGACTGAAACAGCTTGGCCAGGTCGGCGGCCTTGGCGTAATTGACCTGCAGCAGCTCCCGCCGCAAGGGCGCCAGCTCAGCCATCTGCTTGCGCGACTCCAGCATCAACAGCTCGCGAGCGGCCAATTCATCGGCGGGCGCCACCAGCAGCACGCCCGCCTTGACCCGCTTGTCCAGCCCCTTGGTTTGCAGCACCAGGTCCAGCGCCTGGTCCCAGGGCACATCCTTGAGCCGCAAGGTGATCGAGCCCTGCACCTCATCGCTGGTCACCAGGTTGAGCCCGGCGACATCGGCGATTTGCTGCAATACCGCGCGCAGGTCGATTTCCTGGAAGTTCAGAGTCAGTTTGGCGCCTGTATAGCTGACCGACGAGGCACTGTCGGGCGGCGGCAGTTGGATCAGGTCCAGGCGATTGGGCACAGCAGCAGCCATCGGTGCCGTGAACGCTATCCATAGCGCCACACCGAAGGACGAGAAGGTCCTTTTCATTGTTTGATTCCGTTATGAGTTGACGTTCAGCACAAGGGTTCGCGGGCGTTGCAACCAAGCGCCCTGTCCATCGGGAAACAGCTCCACCAGCTCGACAGCCGCGTCCTGGATGGCCGTGACCTGGCCATGATCCGGCCCCAGGTAATCACCCACCGCCAGTCGATACACCCTGGCTCCAGCGCGCAGCAAGGCGAAAGCCTGCATACCCCTGGACAGCGTGCCGACCATTTCGAACTGTTCCAGGCGCATACCCTCCAACAGCCCCCGTGGCCGGGTGAAATCCGGTGCAAGAGCGGGCCGGCCAGGCACATGGACTGCTTGCAAGGCAGGCGGCTTGAACGGGTCGCGCAGGGACGACGGGGCGTAGACAAATGGCGGCCCGGGATCGAGTACCTGACGGGCCTTGCCGTTTTGCAGGGTGCCACGATAGGTCTTGGCGAGCATGTTCAGACGCAGCAAGGCGCCCTGATGCCCAAGCGTAACGTCCTGCACGGTAACTACCCGAGGCAACCCACCCAAGGCACCGACAAACGTCGCCAGGTCGTGGTAAGCCCCGGAGGCGCTTATCTGCATGGGTTGTTCGATATAAAGCTGCCGAGGTATTTCATCCAGCACACTGATGCCTTCAACCCACACCCCATGGGCAGCCGCCAGCCGGGCGAGGTCTTCCAGCACGGCTGGCACCTCGGGCTCGCCGGGCAATTGCCCGAGAAGGCTGGCAACATTGTCTTCCATGCTTCGCACCTGCTGGGTGCGCAGTTCAAGGCTGGCGGCCAAGCCGGTCTTTTCTGTGAGTTGCTGCTGCAGCGCCTGCTCCCGCGCCTCAAGCCCGTGCAATCGCTCCCGCTGCGGCCCCCCATGCGAAACTTCACCTATCGCCAGCACCACGCCGGCCAGCGCACAGCCGAGCAGCACCTTGCCCGGCAGGGACCATTTAGCAGCGTTGTCAGAGAGCATGGAAAAATCGAGCCTGGGCAGGCTCATGGTTGCGCCTCGCTGGATTCCCCCTGGCGCACCATCAGCTGGAATTCACTTTCACCGCGCGCACCTTCGGCCTGCACGCGCTGCAGGCGGGTCGAACTGGAGCCCTGGGCTGGCTTGAGCTGCTGCATCAAACGGGCGATATCCTGGTTGCTTTCAGCTGTGCCGCGAATGCTGATGGTGTCGCCGTTTGCGACCACCTCATGCAGATGGACACCTTCAGGCACCGCACGAGCCAATTGCTCGAACAATCGAGCCCCGGAAGAGCGGGCATCATGCAGGTCCTGCACCACCTTCATGCGTTCGGCCAGTTGCTGGCTTCGCTCCTGAAGATCGTCGATGGTCTTGATGCGCGAGTCCTGGGTGGCGATGTGCTCTTCCAGGCGGCTGTTGCGGCTTACCTGCCGGTCTATCGCCTGGTCGATCACTTGATCAGCCAACCACAATGCCGCGAGCGCCACGCAGGCGAACGCCAGCAATAGCACCAACAGGTATTTGCGCCTGCGCTGCGCCAGGGCCTGGCGCCAAGGCAAAAGATTGATTCGTGTCATCCAGCGAAACTCCTCAGGGCCAGCCCGCAAGCCACTCCCATCCCTTGGGCATCCAAGGCCCATTGTGCACCATCGACTCTATGACCCGGCGTGAAGCTGGCAAAATCCTGAAGGCAAGCGCGCTGCAATGCAAACCCTTCTACATCGACCACTCGCGGCACCAGCCCCGCCAGGGCCAAAACCGCCTCGCGCGCTTCGACCTGCTCGCGCAGGCACGCCGCCAGCATCACCTCTACCCAATGCGGGCCTTGAGCCGATGGCCCTTGAACCTGAAAGTCGATGGCCACTTCATCCAATGGATAAGGGATGAACTGGTCGGCTTCCATCTGGACCTTCCAGGCCATTTCCTCGTCGCTGAGGCCGGCGTCCATGTCAATCAGCCGGGTAATCACCGACGGGCCTGCAACCGCCACGGCAGCGTATCGGGCCGAGGACCCCAATCTCGACCGCGCCTGTTGCAGCACCCGCCCCACGGTTTCAAGGTCCAGCAGGGTGCCATCGACCACCGCGTGGGGCGGCAAAACTTGCGTGACGTAGCCCTGGACGCTGAAACCGCCGGATGAACGGCCCAGTTCGATCAACTTGATACCGCTGTCATTGATATCGACCCCCAACACCGTGTCGACTTTTCGCCTGAAATATCCCTTTCCCATAAAACTCCCCAAAACTTTCCCTGTCATACCGGCTGTCATCTCGCCTGATTGCTGCCAGGCACCTTGCATTCGGTCGGCTTGTTCAAGGCTCGCGAATGACGCCCCAAGCCGAAAAATGCTTTAATGCCCAGCGTTTTTTCCCGCTTTTTATCTGCTGCCCGGGTCGATCCATCGTTTGCCATGCATGCCCCGACGCGTAACTCTTTCTTTTCTCTGGAAATCCAAAAGCCTTGATTCGTCTGCTGAAGTTTTTCGGGTACTCCATTGTCGCCATCGTCTGCGGGCTGATGCTCGTATTCAGCGGGGCCTACCTCTACCTTAGTCCGGGTTTGCCCTCCGTAGAGGCCCTCAGAAGTATCCAGTTGCAGATTCCTTTGCGGGTCTACAGCAGCGATGAAAAACTGATCGCGGAGTTCGGCGAAATGCGCCGCACACCGATCCGTTTTGCCGACATTCCGCCCAATTTCATCAGCGCATTGCTGTCCGCCGAAGACGATAATTTCGCCAACCACTACGGCGTAGATCCCAGCAGCCTGGTGCGCGCAGCCACGCAATTGGTAAAAAGCGGACACATTCAATCCGGCGGCAGCACCATCACCATGCAGGTGGCGAAGAACTTCTTCCTTACCAGCGAGCGCAGCTTTTCCCGCAAGGCCACCGAAATCCTGCTGGCGCTGCAGATCGAACGCCAACTGACCAAGGATGAAATCCTCGAGCTGTACGTCAACAAAATCTACTTGGGCAACCGCGCCTACGGCATCGAGGCCGCGTCGCAGGTCTACTACGGCAAGTCAATTCGTGACGCCAGCCTGGCGCAAATGGCAATGATTGCTGGCCTGCCCAAGGCGCCGTCGCGCTTCAACCCGCTGGCCAACCCGGCGCGCAGTAAAGAACGCCGCGACTGGATCCTGGGCCGCATGTACAAGCTGGGCAAGATCGACCAGGCCGCTTATGAAAGCGCCGTGGCCGAACCGCTGAATGCCAGCTATCACGTGCCGACGCCGGAAGTGAATGCACCCTATATCGCTGAAATGGCCCGCGCCGAGATGGTCGGCCGTTATGGCAGCGAGGCCTACACCGAAGGTTTCCGCGTGACCACGACGGTGCCGAGCAATTTGCAGGAAATCGCCAACCATTCGGTACATGAAGGCCTGATCACTTATGACCAGCGTCACGGCTACCGCGGCCCCGAGTCGCGCCTGCCGGGCAAGACCCTGAGTGCCTGGACCACCGAATTGGGCAAACAGCGTTCGATCAGCGGCCTGGACCCGGCCATCGTTACCCAGGTATCGAAAGACGGTATCCAAGTGCTGACCCGCTCTGGCGAAGCCCATGTAGCCTGGGACAGCATGAAGTGGGCACGCCCGTTCCTGAACACCAACAGCATGGGCCCGATGCCCAAGCAGCCCTCCGACGTGGCCCAGGTGGGCGATTTGATCCGCGTGCAACGCCAGAAGGATGACAGCCTCAAATTCAGCCAGGTGCCGCTCGCCCAGGGCGCTCTGGTGTCCCTGGACCCGCAGAACGGTGCAATCCGCGCGCTGGTCGGCGGTTTTGCCTTCGAGCAGAGCAACTACAACCGCGCCACCCAGGCCAAGCGCCAGCCAGGCTCCAGCTTCAAGCCGTTTGTCTACAGTGCCGCGCTGGACAACGGCTACACCGCCGCCAGCCTGGTCAACGACGCACCAATCGTGTTTGTCGATGAATACCTGGACAAGGTCTGGCGCCCGAAGAACGACACCAACACCTTCCTCGGCCCGATCCGCATCCGCGAGGCGTTGTACAAGTCGCGCAACCTGGTGTCGATCCGCCTGCTGCAGGCGATGGGCGTAGGCAAGACCATCGACTACATGACGCGCTTTGGCTTCGCCAAGTCTGACCTGCCGCCGAACCTGTCCCTGGCCCTGGGTACCGCAACCCTCACGCCAATGGAAATCGCCACCGGCTGGAGCACCTTTGCCAACGGCGGCTACAAGATCGCGCCGTACCTGATCGATAAGATCGAAAGCCGCAATGGCGACACCCTGTTCACCGCCAACCCGCCACGGGTACCCGGCGATGTGGTCAATGGCGTGGCCGCCACCGACGGGCTCGCAGCACCGAGCAACGGCGGTATCACCATCGAGCCGACGCCAGGCACGCCAGCGGCCGCAAACGCCGGCGCACCCGCTGAACCGCAAGCGCCAGCAGTTGCCGAGCGCATCGTGGATGGCCGTACCACTTATATCCTCAACAGCATCCTGCAAGACGTGATCAAGAAGGGCACCGGCCGCCGCGCACTGGCCCTGGGCCGTGCGGATATCGCCGGCAAGACCGGTACTACCAACGAATCCAAGGACGCCTGGTTCTCCGGTTACAACGGCGACTACGTGACCACCGTGTGGACCGGCTATGACCAACCGGAAAGCCTGGGCCGCCGCGAATTCGGTGGCACCGTCGCCCTGCCGATCTGGATGAGTTACATGGGCGCCGCCCTCAAGGACAAGCCGCTACACACCCAACCGGAGCCCGAAGGCATCCTCAGCCTGCGCATCGACCCGATCAGTGGCCGTGCGGCCTCCCCAAGCACACCGAATGCGTACTTCGAGCTGTTCAAGAGTGAAGACACGCCGCCGTCGGTCAATGAACTGGGCAACGGTGTAGTGCCGGGCAGCCCGCTGCCGGCGGATGAAGGCGCGCCGATCGATTTGTTCTGACCTGATCACGCTGATCGGCCGATCGTTCCCACGCTCCGCGTGGGAATGCATCCTGTGACGCTCTGCGTCACGACCTTAAAAGCCGACGCGGAGCGTCCAGGTGGGCATTCCCACGCAGAGCGTGGGAACGATCAGCCATAGGCGCTCGCTACCCACAAAAAAGCCCCGACTGATCACTCAGCCGGGGCTTTTTTGTGGGTGCGCTACAACAGCTTAGCCGTTGAACACATCATCCACGCTTTGCAGCGGGTAGTTCTTCGGATACGGCAGGGTAGCCACACCAGTCTCGATCGCGGCCTTGGCCACGGCATCGGAGATCAGGGTGATCAGGCGCTTGTCCATTGGTTTGGGAATGATGTACTCACGACCGAATTCCAGCTTGGCGCCACCGTAGGCGTCGCACACGTCCTGAGGTACCGGCAGCTTGGCCAGCTCACGCAGGGCGTTGGCAGCAGCCACTTTCATTTCTTCGTTGATGCGCTTGGCGCGAACGTCCAGGGCACCACGGAAGATGAACGGGAAGCCCAATACGTTGTTGACCTGGTTAGGGTAGTCCGAACGGCCGGTGGCCATGATCACGTCGCTGCGGGTGGCGTGGGCCAGCTCAGGAGCGATTTCCGGATCCGGGTTGGAGCAGGCGAACACGATAGGGTTCGGCGCCATGGATTTGAGGCCTTCAGCGCTCAGCAGGTTCGGGCCGGACAGGCCAACGAACACGTCGGCACCGTCGAGGGCGTCAGCCAGGGTGCGCTTGGAGGACGGGTGGGCGAACATCGCCTTGTACTGGTTCAGGTCGGTACGCTCGGACTGGATCACGCCCTTGCTGTCGACCATGTAGATGTTTTCCAGCTTGGCGCCCATGCTGATGATCAGCTTCATGCAGGAAATGGCTGCGGCACCGGCGCCCAGGCAGACGATTTTCGCCTCGCCCAGGGTTTTGCCAGCGATTTCCAGGGCGTTGATCATGCCGGCTGCGGTAACGATCGCGGTGCCGTGCTGGTCATCGTGGAATACCGGAATGTCGCACTGCTCGATCAGGGCCTTTTCAATCTCGAAGCACTCAGGTGCCTTGATGTCTTCCAGGTTGATGCCACCGAACGTGATGGAAATGCGCTTGACGGTGTCGATGAACGCCTGCGGGCTTTCGGAATCGACTTCGATGTCGAACACGTCGATGCCGGCAAAGCGCTTGAACAGCACGCCCTTACCTTCCATGACTGGCTTGGAAGCCAATGGGCCGAGGTTACCCAGGCCAAGAATCGCGGTGCCATCGGAAATCACTGCAACCAGGTTGCCTTTGCCGGTGTACTTGTACGCCAGCTCTGGGTCACGGGCGATTTCACGTACGGGTTCGGCAACACCAGGGCTGTAGGCCAGCGACAGGTCGCGGGCTGTGGCAGTGGCTTTGGTGAGCTCTACACTCAGCTTTCCTGGACGAGGATTGGCATGGTATTCGAGAGCGGCAGTTTTCAAATCAGACATATCGGCATTCCGCTTTTACTGTTGGTCGACGGACCGCCGAGGATACGCGTGTCGTAAAGTCCCTACAAGACTGGGCAGTCACAGGTGTCAAGGGCCCTGGGCTACGACTTTTGGCCAAGAGCCACGGGATACAAGGGCTCAACTGTTCACAATCGAAATAAAAAATGTCTACAATTTTTTATTCAAAGCGCCGATTTCAGCATGCCAGGGTCGGTTATTGGCAACAGCCAGCGTGCTTGGCCTTTTTTCAGGCTGCCACGGCGGGCGCGATCCTGCACCCAGCCACGCGCCTCCAGGGTGCGGCCTTGCAGACCATTGAGCATGGCCGTATCGAATTGGCTGATCAACTCGGGCGCAATGCGTAATACCAGTGAACCCTGCAGTTCAATCCAGATTCCGCCGCGATTGCGCTCAACCTTGCTGACCCGACCAGCCACCAGGGCAAACCCGGAGCGCTTGAGATTGGCCACGCTTTGCACCGGCGATTGGCGCCACAGGCCGAGCCGTGCCTGGCGAGCGCTGTTTTCGGCCGCCTGCTGGCAGGCAACCAGGTCGACATTCGGCGCGACGCCCACTTGGTACCCCAAGCCCTCGGCCAGCAGTTGCGCCTCCAGGTTCTCGCCATTGGCGCCGTAGAGGTGAGCCAGGGTGCGCCCGTAATGGTCTTTGCCTTCGCGCCCCGGCACCAGGCCGACGCGCCCATCACTGGCCTTGACCAACGCCTGCAGACGCTGGCGCGCGGCGACGGCAAATGGCTCATCAGGGCGGCCCTTCTTGCCGGTTTCCGGCGCGTTGAGGCCGATCATGCGTACGCTGCGACCATCCTTGAGCCGCACCGTGTCGCCATCCACCACACGCTGCACCTCGACCCGGGCGATGGCCGCCGGGGCGGGGCAGAATGCTTGGGCCTGGGCGGTCGCCAACCAAATCCCAGGCACAAAAAAGGCGCCCACAAGGGACGCCTTTTTCAACAGCGGGTAAAAGCCCATAAGGCTCTTGAACCTTACTCTGCTGGAGTAGCAGGCTTCTTGCCGAAAGCACCAAAGCGATCTGCGAAGCGCTGTACGCGGCCGCCGGTGTCCAGAGTTTTCTGCTTACCGGTGTAGAACGGGTGGCACTCGTTGCATACGTCAGTACCCAGTGGCTTGCACAGGTTCGAACGAGTTTCGAACTTGTTGCCGCAGCTGCAGGTAACTACGATGGTTTCGTACGCTGGATGGATATCGGCTTTCATGGCACTTCCTCAGGCTAGCGTGCCGCCACTCGACACTATTGTCGAATACCGCACGTAATTAGGCCGCGGATTCTACCAGACCTTTTTAATCGCGCAAGCGACGGTGATGGCCGAAAACTCCCTTTCATCAGAAATTCCTGGCACTGCGCCGTCAATGTGGGAGCCGGGCTTACCCGCGAAGGCGGTGTGTCAGTCACTGCATTTGTTACTGCACCAGCGCTTTCGCAGGCAAGCCAGCTCCCACAGAAGGCTGAGCCGTCCTGGAGATCCGGTTCCAGTACTGGAGACGTGACAACCCCGGTCTGCTAGGCTCCCGCCCCTGCGCCACCGCTGCCTTAATAGATGAGACTCCTCGCGTGCCCGACGCCATTTTGCGCCTAGCCCTGCCCTCGCCCCTGCGCCGCCTGTTCGATTACCGGGCCCCGCCCGGCGTGTCGCGTGCGCAGTTGCAGCCGGGCATGCGGGTGCGCGTGCCGTTCGGGCGCAGGGAACTGATCGGTATTCTGGTGGAAGTCACCGACCACAGCGAAGTGCCTGCCGAAAAGCTCAAGCCGGCGATTGCCTTGCTCGACGCCACGCCGCCGCTGCCGCCCGCACTGTTCAAGCTGTGCCTGTGGACCGCGCAGTATTACCAACACAGCCTGGGCGATACCTTGAGCTGGGCGCTGCCTGTGCTGCTGCGCCAGGGCGAACTGGCCGAAGCGCGCCAGGAGCGTTTCTGGTCGATGGTGCCCGGCGCACGCCTCGACGACCCGCGCATCGCTCGCGCCCCGCGCCAGCGTGAGGCCCTGGCCACCTTGGCGCAGCATCCCCACGGCGTGGCCCACCAGCTATTAAGCAAGCTGATGCTGAGCAAAGACAGCCTTGACCTGCTGCTGGCCAAAGGCTTGGTGCAGGTGGAAATCCGCAAGCACGCCCCGGACCCGCGCCACGAACATTGGCTGGCCCAGCCGGAGTTGCCGCTCAACCCCGAGCAACGCGCCGCGTATGAGGCGATTCGCGCCGGTTTCGACAGTTTCCACGCGTTCCTGCTGGCCGGCGTCACCGGCAGTGGCAAGACCGAAGTCTATTTGCAACTGATCCGCGAGACCCTGCAGGCCGGCAAGCAGGCACTGGTGCTGATCCCGGAGATCAACCTGGGCCCGCAGACCGTGGCGCGTTTCGAGCAACGCTTCAATGCCCGGATCGCCCTGGTGCACTCAGCGGTCAATGACCGTGAACGCCTGGAGTCGTGGCTGGCGGCGCGGGACGGCGAGGCCGACATTATTATCGGCACGCGCTCAGCACTGTTCACGCCGATGAAAAACCCCGGGCTGATCATCGTCGACGAGGAGCACGATGGCTCCTATAAACAGCAGGAAGGTTTGCGCTACCACGCCCGCGACCTCGCGCTGGTGCGCGCCCGCCAGGAAGACATCCCGATTGTGCTGGGCTCGGCCACGCCGTCCCTGGAAAGTCTGCACAACGCCTACACCGGCCGTTACGGGCTGCTGCGCCTGAACGAGCGCGCCGGCGGCGCCAAACAACCGCGTTTCCTGCGCCTGGACGTGAAAAGCCGCCCGCTGGACAGCGGGATTTCCGGCCCGATGCAACAGGCCATTGGCCAGACCCTGGCCGCCGGCCAGCAAGTATTGGTATTCCTCAACCGCCGCGGCTTTGCCCCGACGCTGCTGTGCCATGACTGCGGCTGGATGTCCGGCTGCGAGCGCTGCGATGCGCGCATGACCGTGCACCAGCGCCACGGCGAGTTACGCTGCCATCACTGCGGCCATGTGGAACGGGTACCGCGCCATTGCCCGCAGTGCGGCAAGGTGGACCTGCGGCCCGTGGGCGCCGGCACCGAGCGCGCCGAAGAACGCCTGGGCATTCTGTTCCCGGATTACCCGGTGCTGCGGGTCGACCGCGACAGCACGTCGCGCAAAGACGCTATGAACCAACTGTTCACCACCATCCACAAGGGCCAACCGTGCATTCTGGTGGGCACGCAGATGCTTGCCAAAGGGCATCACTTCCCACGGGTGACCCTGGTGTCGATCCTGGATGCCGATGGCGGGCTGTTCTCCGGGGATTTTCGCGCCAGCGAACGCATGGCGCAGTTGATTGTGCAGGTGGCAGGGCGCGCCGGGCGGGCCGAAGAGCCAGGCAGGGTGATTATCCAGACGCACCTGGCCGACCACCCGCTGCTGATTCAACTGACGGAACAGGGCTACTTTGCCTTCGCCGAACAGGCCTTGAGCGAACGTCGCGCCGCTGGCCTGCCGCCCTTTGCGCACCTGGCGCTGCTGCGTGCCGAGGCCCACAAGCCCGGTCAGGCCGAAGGCTTTCTTGATGAGGCCTGCAGCGCCGCTGAGCGTTTATTGGGCGAGTTGGCCCTCAGCGGCATCGAATTACTCGGCCCGGTGCCAGCGCCCATGGAGCGGCGCGCCGGACGTTATCGCGCTCAGCTACTCTTGCAGGCAACCTCGCGCGCGCCGCTGCATCGGCTATTAAATCGCTGGATGCTTGAGCTGGAGCAACTGCCCAGCGGCCGGCAGGTGCGATGGTCGTTGGATGTAGACCCGGTAGATTTGTATTGAGGGTAATTACGTCATCGCAGGCAAGCCAGCTCCCACATTATGAAATGTGAATACCCTTAAATGTGGGAGCGGGCTTGCCCGCGAAGAGGCCCGCAGGTCCGCCATATAGTCTGAACGGTTGGCAAGCCCGCCCTCGCCACGGATAATGCCCAGTTTTTCCACCTGCGCATCGCGCGCCGCCGCTTGCGGTCGAAAGAGAACACCATGAAAGACACCATTCGCCAGCTGATCCAACAAGCCCTCACCCAACTCGTCAACGAAGGTGTGTTGCCTGAAGGCCTGTCGCCGGCGATCCAGGTGGAGAACACCCGCGACAAGACCCATGGCGACTTCGCCAGCAACATCGCGATGATGCTGTCCAAGCCGGCCGGCATGAAACCGCGCGACCTGGCCGAAAAAATCATCGCAGCCCTGCCGGCTGACGCCAGTGTCACCAAGGCCGAAATCGCCGGCCCTGGTTTTATCAACTTCTTCCAGAACACCCAGGCCCTGGCGTTGCGCCTGGATGCCGCCCTGGCCGATGCCCGCATCGGTGCTCGCAAGGCCGGCGACAGCCAGCGCGTGGTCATTGACCTTTCGGCGCCGAACCTGGCCAAGGAAATGCACGTGGGCCACCTGCGCTCCACCATCATTGGCGACGGCGTGGCACGGGTGCTGGAGTTTCTCGGCGACACCGTGATCCGCCAGAACCACGTGGGCGACTGGGGTACCCAGTTCGGCATGCTGATGGCCTACCTGCAAGAAAACCCGATCACCAGCAACGAACTGGCCGACCTGGAAAACTTCTACCGTGCCGCCAAAAAGCGGTTCGACGAGTCTGAAGAGTTTGCCGACCGCGCCCGGGGCCTGGTGGTCAAGCTGCAAGCCGGCGACGAAGAGTGCCTGGCGCTGTGGAACCGCTTCCGTGAAATTTCCCTGTCCCACTGCCAGGAAATCTACGAGCTGCTCAACGTGAAACTGACCATGGCCGACGTGATGGGCGAAAGCGCCTATAACGACGACCTGATCAACGTGGTCAACGACCTCAAGGCCAAGGGCCTGCTGGTCGAGAGCAACGGCGCCCAGTGCGTGTTCCTCGAAGAATTCAAGACCGCCGACGGCGAGCCGCTGCCGGTGATCATCGTCAAGGCCGATGGCGGCTACCTCTACGCCACCACTGACCTGGCCGCCGTGCGTTACCGCAGTGGCGTGCTCAAGGCTGACCGTGCGCTGTACTTCGTCGACCAGCGCCAGGCCCTGCACTTCCAGCAGGTGTTCGAAGTGGCGCGCCGCGCTGGTTTCGTCACCCACCCGATGCACATGGAGCACATGGGCTTTGGCACCATGAACGGCGCCGATGGCCGCCCCTTCAAGACCCGCGACGGCGGCACCGTGAAGCTGATCGACCTGCTGACCGAAGCCCAGGAGCGTGCCTACAACCTGGTGAAGGAAAAGAACCCGGAGCTGGCCGAGGCCGACCTGCGCAACATTGCCCGCGTGGTGGGCATTGGCGCGGTGAAATACGCCGACCTGTCCAAGCACCGCACCAGCGACTACAGCTTCAACTTCGACCTGATGCTCAATTTCGAAGGCAACACCGCACCGTACCTGCTGTACGCCTACACCCGCGTGGCCGGGGTATTCCGCAAACTGGGCAAGGACTTCAGCGAAGTCCAAGGCCAGATCGCGCTGGACGCCGCCCTTGAACAGGAACTGGCGGCCAAGCTCGCGCAATTTGGCGAAGTGCTCAACAGCGTTGGCGAAAAAGGCACGCCGCACATCCTGTGCACCTATTTGTACGAAGTGGCCGGCCTGTTCTCCAGTTTCTACGAGAACTGCCCGATCCTGACCGCCGACGACGAAGCCCAGAAACAAAGTCGCCTGCGCCTTGCCGCATTGGCTGGACGCACCCTCAAGCAAGGCCTGGAACTCTTGGGCCTGGAAACTCTGGAGCGTATGTAAGTTGGCTGCCAAGAAAAAACCTGCACCCAAGCGCGGCGCCAGCCGCTACCAGGCCCCGGCGAAGCAACCGATTCCGGGTTGGCTGTGGATGGCCATCGGCCTTACGGTCGGCGCATTTATCGTGTTTCTGATGAAGCTGGAGCCCGGCCAGGGCGATGACGTCAAGCGCGTCAAACAGGAGCAGCAAAAGGCCACGAAAATCGCCGAAGCCAACAAGACCGCGCCGAGCCCGACTGCACCGGTAAAGCCCAAGTACGACTTCTACACGCTGCTGCCGGAGTCGGAAGTGATCGTGCCGCCTGACGCCGTGCCGGAAAAAACCCTGCCGACGCCACAGGTGCCGACCACGCCGGTAACCCCAGCAGAAGCGGCGAAAATCGACACCGCGCGCGCCCAGGCCGCGCTGGCCGGCATCACGCCGCCGCCAGCACCGCCCGTGGCAGCCACCAAGGCTGCGCCGGTGACCAAGTTCTTCCTGCAAGCGGGTTCGTTCCCGAAACAGGCGGATGCGGACCGTGTACGCGCACAGATCATTCTGTTGGGCCAGTCGGTATCGGTGGAGTCTGGCACGGTGAAGGACGCGACCTGGTATCGCGTATTGGTGGGGCCGTTCAGCAACCGTGAACAGCTGACCGTGGCGCAAAAGCAATTGGCCGGCGCAGGGTTTAGCAACCTGTTGTTACAACAACGCCAGAGCCGCTGACGCATACCCACTGATCGTTCCCACGCTCCGCGTGGGAACGTGCCCCTTGACGCTTTGCGTCACAGAGCAGGCGCAGAGCGCCCAAGGCGGCATTACCACGCGGAGCGTGGGAACGATCACCACTCGTCCGCCCTGCCTTCCTACGGTTGAAATCCCCCTCGCCACCCCCATATGAGTTTCCATCAGGGCATTTTCGCCCCGCTGCGTGGAGACTCTCCCCTTGACCACCATCGTTTCAGTACGTCGCCACGGCAAAGTTGTCATGGGCGGCGACGGCCAGGTTTCCCTGGGCAACACCGTGATGAAAGGCAACGCCAAGAAAGTGCGCCGCCTGTACCACGGCCAGGTGCTTGCCGGCTTCGCAGGCGCAACCGCCGACGCCTTTACCCTGTTCGAGCGTTTCGAAGGCCAGCTTGAGAAACACCAGGGCCACCTGGTGCGCGCCGCTGTGGAACTAGCCAAAGAATGGCGCACCGACCGCTCCCTCAGCCGCCTGGAGGCCATGCTCGCGGTTGCGAACAAAGACGCTTCCCTGATCATCACTGGCAACGGCGACGTGGTTGAACCCGAGCATGGCCTGATCGCCATGGGTTCCGGCGGCGGCTACGCCCAGGCTGCGGCCAGCGCGCTGTTGAAGAAAACCGACCTGTCGGCCCGTGAAATCGTCGAGACCGCCCTGGGTATCGCTGGCGATATCTGCGTGTTCACCAACCACAACCAGACCATTGAGGAGCAGGACCTCGCCGAGTAAGCCCTGGGCTTATTCAGGCTTGAGGCCGCCAAACACTATGTCCATGACTCCCCGCGAAATCGTCCATGAACTCAATCGCCATATCATCGGCCAGGACGATGCCAAGCGCGCCGTTGCCATTGCGCTGCGTAACCGCTGGCGCCGGATGCAACTGCCGGAAGAACTGCGCGTTGAAGTAACGCCCAAGAACATCCTGATGATCGGCCCCACCGGCGTGGGTAAAACCGAGATCGCCCGGCGCCTGGCCAAACTGGCCAATGCACCGTTCATCAAGGTCGAAGCGACCAAGTTCACCGAAGTCGGCTATGTGGGCCGCGATGTCGAGTCGATCATTCGTGACCTGGCTGACGCCGCCCTGAAGATGCTGCGCGAACAGGAAGTGACCAAGGTCAGCCACCGCGCCGAAGACGCCGCTGAAGAGCGCATCCTCGACGCCCTGTTGCCACCGGCACGCATGGGTTTCAACGAAGACGCCGCACCGGCTACCGATTCCAACACTCGCCAGCTGTTCCGCAAGCGCCTGCGTGAAGGCCAGCTGGATGACAAGGAAATCGAGATCGAAGTGGCTGAAGTGTCCGGCGTGGATATTTCTGCCCCGCCTGGCATGGAAGAAATGACCAGCCAGTTGCAGAACCTGTTCGCCAACATGGGCAAGGGCAAGAAGAAAAGCCGCAAGCTCAAGGTGAAAGAGGCGCTCAAGCTGGTGCGCGACGAAGAAGCCGGGCGCCTGGTCAATGAGGAAGAACTCAAGGCCAAGGCCCTGGAAGCGGTCGAGCAACATGGCATCGTGTTTATCGACGAGATCGACAAAGTGGCCAAGCGAGGCAACTCAGGCGGCGTGGATGTGTCCCGCGAAGGCGTGCAGCGCGATTTGCTGCCGCTGATCGAGGGCTGCACGGTCAACACCAAGCTGGGCATGGTCAAGACTGACCACATCCTGTTTATCGCCTCCGGTGCTTTCCACCTGAGCAAGCCCAGCGACCTGGTGCCCGAGCTGCAAGGCCGCTTGCCGATTCGGGTGGAGCTCAAGGCGCTGACGCCGGGCGACTTCGAGCGCATCCTCAGCGAGCCGCATGCCTCGCTCACCGAGCAGTACCGCGAGTTGCTGAAAACCGAAGGGCTGGGTATCGAATTCCAGGCAGACGGGATCAAGCGCCTGGCGGAGATCGCCTGGCAGGTCAACGAGAAGACCGAGAACATCGGTGCCCGTCGCCTGCATACCTTGCTTGAGCGCCTGCTGGAGGAAGTGTCCTTCAGTGCCGGCGACATGGCCGGTGCGCAGAATGGCGAAGCGATCAAGATCGATGCTGATTACGTCAACAGCCACTTGGGCGAATTGGCGCAGAACGAAGACTTGTCTCGTTATATCCTGTAAGCCTCACTCAATGTGAGAGTGGCTTGTGTGGGAGCTGGCTTGCCTGCGATAGCATCACCTCAGTGTTCCTGAAACACCGAGGTGCCTGCATCGCGGGCAAGCCCAGCTCCCACATTGGTCCCTCTCACATTTTGAGCCGGTTCCTACAGGGTTATCTCCAATGTCGAAATTTCCTACCGCAGTAAACCTGCACAAAACCTCCAACACCCTCGGCCTGACCTACGGGCCGGATGAAACCTACCAGTTGCCCGCCGAATTCCTGCGGGTGCACTCACCTTCCGCCGAGGTCCAGGGCCACGGCAAACCCATCCTGCAATTCGGCAAGCTCAACGTCCGGTTGATCAAGCTGGAACCGGCCGGCCAGTACGCACTGAAATTGACCTTCGACGACGGTCATGACAGCGGACTGTTCACCTGGGACTACCTCTATCAATTGGCCGTACGTCAGGAGGCTTTGTGGGCCGACTACCTGGCCGAGCTCAAAGCCGCTGGAAAAACCCGCGATCCGAGTGAGTCGGTCGTGCGGCTGATGCTCTAGCCCAAGGGTCTTGCTGTTTAGAGCGCATTTTCTAATTTCATCTGCTTGAATGCCCTGTCGCGTGGCCAACGATTGGCCCGCTTGCGAAAAAAAATAAACTCGGGTAACCAATGGAGCTGGCAAGTTCCCTGCATTTGACGATGCGGTATCAACGGTCACCCGAGTCGCAGTACCAGGCTGGTGTCGTGTATCGAAATTGGGTGCGCAGCAATCGCCGGTACTCGTCTTTCGGACAATGGAGCGTCGTAGATGAGTAACAAGAATAACGATGACTTGAAACGCCAGGCCTCGGAAAACACCCTGGGGTTGAACCCGATCATCGCGTTACGCAAAAAGGACTTATTGGCCTCGGCCAAGATGGTGCTGACCCAAGCCATCAAGCAACCGTTGCACAGCGTCAAGCACGTCGCCCACTTTGGCGTTGAATTGAAGAATGTGATGTTCGGAAAATCCGCACTGGTGCCCGAGGGCGACGACCGTCGCTTCAACGACCCGGCCTGGAGCCAGAACCCGCTCTACAAACGTTATTTGCAGACTTACCTGGCGTGGCGCAAGGAACTTCACGACTGGATCGACGACAGCAACCTGTCGGCACAAGACATCAGCCGGGGCCACTTCGTGATCAACCTGATGACCGAAGCCATGGCCCCCACCAACAGCGCGGCCAACCCGGCGGCGGTCAAACGCTTCTTTGAAACCGGCGGTAAAAGCCTGCTCGACGGTTTGTCTCACCTGGCCAAGGACATGGTGCACAACGGCGGCATGCCCAGCCAGGTCAACATGGGCGCCTTTGAAGTCGGCAAGACCCTGGGCACCAGCGAAGGCGCGGTGGTGTTTCGCAACGACGTGCTGGAGCTGATCCAGTACAAGCCCATTACCGAGCAGGTGCATGAGCGCCCGCTGCTGGTGGTGCCGCCGCAGATCAACAAATTCTACGTCTTCGACCTGTGCCCGGATAAAAGCCTGGCGCGCTTCTGCCTGCGTAATGGCCAGCAGACCTTTATCGTCAGTTGGCGCAACCCCACCAAGGCCCAGCGCGAATGGGGGCTATCCACCTATATCGAGGCGCTGAAGGAAGCGGTCGATGTGGTCACGGCGATTACCGGCAGCAAAGACGTGAATATGCTCGGCGCCTGCTCCGGCGGCATCACCTGCACCGCGCTGTTGGGCCACTACGCGGCGCTGGGGCAGAAGAAGGTCAACGCCCTGACCCTGCTGGTGAGCATGCTGGATACCACCTTGGACACCCAGGTGGCGCTGTTTGTGGATGAACAGACGCTGGAAGCGGCCAAGCGCCACTCTTACCAGGCCGGCGTGCTGGAAGGCCGTGACATGGCCAAGGTCTTTGCCTGGATGCGCCCCAACGACCTGATCTGGAACTATTGGGTCAACAACTACCTGCTGGGCAACGAGCCGCCGGTATTCGACATCCTGTTCTGGAACAACGACACCACCCGCTTGCCGGCGGCGTTCCATGGCGACCTGATCGAACTGTTCAAAAACAACCCACTGGTACGCCCCAACGCTCTGGAAGTGTGCGGCACGCCTATCGACCTCAAGCAGGTCACCGCCGATATCTATTCCCTGGCCGGCACCAACGACCACATCACGCCGTGGCAGTCCTGCTACAAGTCAGCGCAGTTGTTCGGTGGCAAGGTCGAGTTTGTGCTGTCCAGCAGTGGGCATATCCAGAGCATCCTCAACCCGCCGGGCAACCCCAAGGCGCGTTACCAGACCAGCGAGGGCCTGGCCGGCAGTGCGCTGGAGTGGCAGGAAGATGCGACCAAGCACACCGATTCGTGGTGGCTGCATTGGCAGGTGTGGCAGGCGGAACGGGCGGGGAAACTGAAAAAAGCCCCGACGACATTAGGCAATAAAAACTATGCCGCCGCCGAAGCGGCGCCGGGTACCTATGTACATGAACGCTAGGCATTCTTGTGATTGAAATGAGATCAGATGTGGGAGCTGGCTTGCCTGCGATAGCAATGGGCCTGCTCACTAATCGCGGCCTGAAAGAATGCCATCGCAGGCAAGCCAGCTCGCACACTGACCGAGTTCCTACAGACCAATAGCACCACTTCACAGGGCTTGAGCATGCCGCAACCGTTCATCTTCCGTACCATCGACCTGGATGGCCAGACCATCCGCACGGCGGTGCGTCCGGGCAAGCCGCACTTGACGCCCCTGCTGATCTTCAACGGCATCGGCGCCAACCTTGAGCTGGTGTTTCCGTTCGTACAGGCCCTGGACCCGGACCTGGAAGTGATCGCCTTCGACGTGCCCGGCGTGGGCGGTTCCTCGACGCCGAACCGGCCCTACCGTTTCCCCGGCCTGGCCAAGCTCACCGCACGCATGCTCGACTACCTGGACTACGGCCAAGTGAACGCCGTGGGCGTGTCCTGGGGCGGCGCGCTGGCCCAGCAGTTCGCCTATGACTACCCCGAGCGCTGCAAGAAATTGATCCTGGCGGCCACGGCGGCCGGTGCCTTCATGGTGCCGGGCAAACCGAAAGTCTTGTGGCTGATGGCAAGCCCCAGGCGTTATATCCAACCGTCCCATGTGGTGCGCATTGCACCGATGATTTATGGCGGCTCGTTCCGCCGTGATTCCAAACTGGCCGCCGAACACGCCAGCAAGGTGCGCTCGGCCGGCAAGCTGGGTTACTACTGGCAGCTGTTCGCCGGGTTGGGCTGGACCAGCATTCATTGGCTGCACAAGATCCGCCAGCCCACCCTGGTGCTGGCCGGCGACGATGACCCGCTGATCCCGCTGGTCAACATGCGCCTGCTCGCCTGGCGCATCCCCAATGCACAGTTGCACATCATCGATGACGGCCACCTGTTCCTGATCACCCGGGCCGAAGCCGTGGCGCCGATCATCATGAAGTTTCTCGAAGAGGAGCGCCTGCGCGCCGTGATACATCCGCGACCGGCGGTGTGAAGGAACACACCACCGCGCAACTTGCCAGGAACCGACTATGGTTCTGGATTGGCGTGCCTGCTTGATGTCTTGACGAAGGAGTGTTGGCTCATGCGAGAAAGACCCGTGACGAACCCGGCGCCCACCCCCGCTACGTTCATCAACGCACAAAATGCGATCACCGGCCTGCGTGGCCGGGACTTGCTGTCGACCCTGCGTACCGTGGCCGCGCATGGCCTGCGCAACCCGGTGCACACCGCCCGCCACGCCCTGGCCCTGGGCGGCCAACTGGGCCGCGTGCTGCTGGGTGAGACCGTGCACGAACCCAACCCCAGGGACCATCGCTTCAGCGACCCCACCTGGAAGCTCAACCCGCTGTACCGCCGCAGCTTGCAAGCCTATCTGAGCTGGCAAAAACAGACACGGCAGTGGATCGATGACAGCGCCCTCAGTGACGATGATCGCGCCCGCGCGCAGTTCGCCTTCGCCCTGCTCAACGATGCCGTGTCCCCTTCCAACACCCTGCTCAACCCGCTGGCGATCAAGGAGTTGCTCAACTCCGGCGGCAACAGCGTAGTGCGTGGCGTGAGTAATTTGTTCGAAGACCTGCTGCACAACAACGGTTTGCCGCGCCAGGTCAGCAAGCACGCTTTCGAAGTGGGCAAGACCGTGGCGACCACGCCCGGTTCGGTGGTGTTTCGCAATGAGCTGCTGGAGCTGATCCAATACAAGCCCATGAGCGAAAAACAGTACGCCAAGCCACTGCTGGTGGTGCCGCCGCAAATCAACAAGTACTACATCTTCGACCTGAGCCCGGCCAACAGCTTTGTGCAATACGCGCTCAAAAACGGCCTGCAGACCTTTATGGTCAGCTGGCGTAACCCGGACGTGCGGCATCGCGAATGGGGCCTGTCCACCTACGTGGCGGCGCTGGAGGAAGCGCTCAACGTGTGCCGGGCCATCACTGGCGCCCGCGAGGTCAACCTGATGGGCGCCTGCGCCGGCGGCCTGACCATCGCCGCGCTGCAAGGCCACCTGCAAGCCAAGCGCCAGTTGCGGCGCATCTCCAGCGCCAGTTACCTGGTGAGCCTGCTGGACAGCCAGATCGACAGCCCCGCAACCCTATTCGCCGATGAGCAAACCCTGGAGGCCGCCAAGCGCCGCTCCTACCAGCAAGGCGTGCTGGATGGTCGCGACATGGCCAAGGTGTTTGCCTGGATGCGCCCAAACGACCTGATCTGGAATTACTGGATCAACAATTACCTGCTGGGCAAGGAACCGCCGGCATTCGACATCCTGTACTGGAACAACGACAACACCCGCCTGCCCGCCGCCTTGCACGGCGACCTTCTGGACTTCTTCAAGCACAACCCCCTGAGCCATCCCGGTGGGCTGGAGGTGTGCGGCACGCCCATCGACTTGCGCAAGGTCGCGGTGGACAGCTTCAGCGTGGCCGGGATCAACGATCACATCACCCCGTGGGATGCGGTGTACCGCTCCACGCAACTGCTGGGTGGCGAGCGGCGCTTTGTGCTGTCCAACAGCGGGCATATCCAGAGCATCCTCAACCCGCCGGGCAACCCCAAGGCCAACTACGTCGAGAACCCCAAGCTGAGCAGCGACCCGCGCGCCTGGTATTACGACGCCCAGCACGTCGAGGGCAGTTGGTGGCCGCAGTGGCTGGAGTGGGTGCAAAAACGCTCCGGTGTACAACGCGAAACTCTCACCGCCCTGGGCAACCAGAATTACCCACCGATGGAAGCGGCGCCGGGCACTTACGTGCGGGTGCGCTGAGCTCAGCGATCAACTTTAAGAAGACTGGATGAAGACCCGCGACCGTATCCTTGAATGTGCCCTGCAGTTGTTCAACCACAAAGGCGAACCAAACGTGTCGACCATGGAGGTGGCCAATGAAATGGGGATCAGCCCCGGCAACCTCTACTACCACTTCCACGGCAAGGAGCCCTTGGTGCTGGGGCTGTTCGAGCGTTTTCAATCTGAGCTGGCGCCACTGCTGGACCCTCCCGCCGATGCGCAACTGGAGGCCGAGGATTACTGGCTGTTCCTGCACCTGATTGTCGAGCGCATGGCCCACTACCGCTTCCTGTTCCAGGACCTGTCGAACCTGGCCGGGCGCTTGCCCAAGCTGGCCAAGGGGATCCGTCACTTGCTCACGGCGCTCAAGCGCACATTGGCGTCATTGCTTGCGCGGTTGAAGGCGGCTGGGCAACTGGTCAGTGATACCCAGGCGTTGGGGCAACTGGTGGAGCAGATCACCCTGACGTTGCTGTTTTCCCTGGATTACCAACGGATTCTGGACCGTGAAGGTGAGGTGCGGGTGGTGGTGTACCAGATCATGATGCTGGTGGCGCCGCATCTGCTGCCGACGGCGCGGCAGGCGACCGAGAAGTTCGCCTTGAAGTACCTGGATGACGTTGATTAAACATGTAGGAGCGAGCTTGCTCGCTCCTACAAAAATGGGGCATGCGGCGTTTTTCAGGCTTGCATAAAAAACGCCCGATCTTCGCAGACCGGGCGTTTTTTTGTGTCCCGTAGAAATCAGGACTGACTGGATGGCGTCGGGGTAGCCGGCGTAGCAGTCGGGGTAGCAGCCGCGTGCGTCGGTGCGGACACCGAATTGGCGGTAGAAGCGGCCGGTGCTGGCGCCGTGGCTGGCTTGGCCGTTGCGGCGGGCTTTGCGGCTGCCGGTTTTTTCGCTACCGCAGGCTTTTTGGCCGCGGCAGGTTTGGCCGCAGGTTTCGCAGCGGCGGGCTTGGCAGCAGGTTTAGCAGCAGCGGTTTTAGCCGCAGGTTTGGCAGCCGGTTTAGCTGCAGGTTTCGCGGCGGCTTTAGCGGCCACTGGCTTAGCGGCAGGCTTGGTAGCCGGTTTGGCCGCAGCGGTTTTAGCCGCTGGCTTGGCCGCAGGTTTCGCAGCGGCTTTGGCTGGCGCTTTCGCAGCGGGTTTTGCAGCCGGCTTGGCGGCGGCTTTAACCAGCGGCTTGGCGGCAGTTTTGGCGGCGGGTTTTGCAGCGGCGGTTTTAGCTGCTGGTTTGGCCGCCGGTTTTGCTGCAGGCTTGGCGGCGGCGATCTTGGCGGGAGCCGCTTTGGCGCCGGTGAGTTTTTCGATTTGCTTGGTCAAGGTATCGACCTTGCTGTGCAGCGCCTTCAACTCCGCCTTGCTCGGTACGCCCAGTCGCGAAATAGCACTGTTGAGGCGTTTGTCGAAAGTCTCTTCCAACTTGCCCCAGGTATCCGAAATGCTCGACTTGGCGGAACCCGCGCTCGCCTTGGCAGCGTCGACTTTTTTACCAACCGTGCTCTTGGTCAACTTCTCGGCTTTCTCGCCGTCTTTAACCAGGGTCTCGAAGAGTTTGCTGCCGTCACTGTCGATCTTCGAGTACACGCCTAAACCAGCGAGCCAGATTTTGCGGGAATATTCTTCAACTTTCCCGACCCACGAGCTGCCTTCTTTCTGAGTAGTCTTTTTAACAGCCATCCCGATGTCTCCTTAGTGTTTACGCGCGACACGTTCGAGCAATGCCGTCAGCTCTTCGAGCTTAGCAGAGAGTGTCTCCACGTCATGTTTAGACGCAATGCCGATCCGATTCAAGGCACTGGCGACACGAGTATCAAAAGCTTTTTCAACTTTATCCAGTTGAACTTCAACCAGGCCTTTGACGCCGGAGACGTTACTCTTTACTTGGTCAATCTGACTGTTGGCGGCATCAAGTTGTTCAACTACAACTTTTTTACCTTTACTTTCAACACGTTGACCGCTTCTAACGAGTTCCTTGAAGTACTCGCCGCCCTCGCTGCCGACCTTGGCGTAGGCACCAAGACCCGCCAGCCAGATCTTGCGGGCATAGCTTTTAACCTCATTCAGGGGGGTGGTCTGAACGTCGATTTTTTTCTTCAAAATAACTTTGGCCATGGTGCACCTCACACAGGATTGGGTGGCGGACGGCCCGCAAGAGTTGAGGGCTTGGGCACAAAGTAGGGTTTAAAATTAGAATCAGCACCCTAAGCACAGCCCTATCAGGCCAGGGCCTTATCCAGGGCTTTTTCGATTTCGGACTTGATCGTGCCACTCATGGCCGACATCAACAGGCCAAGTTCCACATCAATGCGCAGCGAATCATCGGCCACCCACACCGTGCCTTTAACCCCGGAGCGCTTGAGCTTCAGGGTGTCGCCAGCCCATGAAAACTCCACGCCATATTTATCCTCGAGTTTGCGCGCCAATAGCTCAGCCTTGGCCCGCGCCTGTTCTTTTCCCAGGGTGTGTTCACGCTCAACGGTAATACGGGCCATTGCAATGACTCCTCTTTATAACGACTCAGAACACCCGCCATGCGGCAAAAGGTCTCGATGAGCGCCTATCTTACCTGCAGCCTTGCCAAGACAAAGTAGGCCTTGGGGATTATCATGTCCCGCATTCTCTTTTGGTGACAGCGATATGACTGATCAGCGCAAAGGCAGCGATGCCGAACCCACCACTCACTTCGGCTTCAAGAACGTCCCGGAAAGCCAAAAGGCGGAAAAAGTCGCTGAGGTGTTCCACTCCGTGGCGGCCAAGTACGACCTGATGAACGACGTGCTCTCCGGCGGCATGCACCGCCTGTGGAAGCGCTTCACCATCGAGTTGTCAGGCATACGCACCGGCAACCGGGTGCTGGACATCGCCGGTGGCACAGGCGACCTGGCGGCCAAGTTCTCCAAGCTGGTTGGCCCCACCGGCCAGGTGGTATTGGCCGATATCAACGGCTCGATGCTCAAGGTTGGCCGCGACCGCCTGCTCGACAAAGGCGTGGCCGGCAATATCGAATTCGTCCAGGCCGACGCTGAGAAGCTGCCGTTCCCGGACAACCATTTCGACTGCGTGACCATCGCCTTCGGCCTGCGTAACGTGACCCACAAGGAGGACGCGATCCGCTCGATGCTGCGCGTGCTCAAGCCAGGTGGCCGCCTGTTGGTGCTGGAGTTCTCCAAGCCGACCAACGCGCTGATGTCCAAGGTCTACGACACGTACTCCTTCGCCTTCATGCCGTTGATGGGCAAGTTGATCACCAACGATGCCGAGAGCTACCGCTACCTGGCCGAGTCGATCCGCATGCACCCGGACCAGGAAACCCTGAAGTCGATGATGGTGGAGGCCGGTTTCGACCGCGTGACCTACCACAACATGACGTCCGGCATCGTCGCCCTGCACCGCGGCATCAAGCCCTGATGCTGCTGCAAGGTCTTCTCGCCAGCGTCGAGCACGGCCTCAACCGTGTCCTGCGCCTGGACAGCACCGCCCTGGCGCGGCTCGCGCACCTGACCGGCAAAGTCATTGCCGTCGATTGCCGCAGCCCCGTCTTGCAGCTGTTTATCCTGCCCAGCGATGAAGGCCTGCTGCTCGCCACCCAATGGGCCGCCCAAGCCGATTGCACCTTGCGTGCGCCGGCCTCCAGCCTGTTGCACCTGGCGCTGAGCCGCAACAAGACTGCCATCCTCCACAGCCCCGAGGTGGAACTGGAAGGCGACAGCGCGGTGCTGATGGACCTGGCCGCCGTGCTGCAAGACCTGGAGCTGGACTGGGAATACGAACTGTCGCGCTGGATCGGCCCCGTCGCCACCCAGTTGATCAGCGGGCACCTGCGCAGCCGCTCGCGCTGGTATCAGCAAGGGTTCGCCAGCCTCAACCAGAACCTCGCCGAATACCTGAGCGAAGAATCGCGCACCCTGGTCGGGCAACGGGAAGCGCAAGCGCGCTTTCGCGAACTCGACAAGGCCAAAATCGACCTGGAACGCCTCGAGGCCCGCTTCGAGCGCTTGAGCCGTTCCCTTGATCCAAGCGATAACGCATGAAGCTGCTCGCCGTCCGCCGTTTGTTTCGTATCCAGCGCGTCGTAATCCGCTACCGTCTCGATGACCTGCTGTTTGCCCTGCCTTTGCCGTGGTTTTTGCTGGCGGTGCGTTATGTGCTGCCATGGCGCTGGTTCCCGCGCAAGCCGTCGCCGTTGAGCCGTGGTGCGAGCCTGCGCCTGGCGTTGCAGGATTTGGGGCCGATCTTTATCAAGTTCGGGCAGATCCTCTCCACCCGCCGCGACCTGTTGCCCGAAGACATCGCCGACGAGCTGATGCTGCTGCAAGACCGCGTGCCGCCGTTCGACTCGCAGCAGTCGATGGCGCTGATCGAAGAACAGCTGGGCCAGAAGATCAGCGAGGTGTTCAGCCGCTTCGACGTCGAGCCCCTGGCCTCGGCGTCGGTGGCACAAGTGCACGCCGCGCAACTCAAGACCGGCGAAGAAGTGGTGGTGAAAGTCATTCGCCCAGGCCTCAAGCCGATCATCGGCCAGGACCTGGCGTGGCTGTTTGTCCTCGCCCGCGCGGCCGAACGTTTCTCCGCCGATGCGCGCCTGCTGCACCCGGTGGACGTGGTCGCCGACTACGAAAAAACCATCTACGACGAACTCGACCTGCTGCGCGAGGCGGCCAACGCCAGCCAATTGCGGCGCAACTTCGAAGGCTCGCAACTGCTGTACGTGCCGCAGGTGTATTGGGACTGGTGCCGCCCCAAAGTGCTGGTGATGGAGCGCATCTACGGCGTGCAGGTCACTGACCTTGCGACCCTGGCCGACCAGCGCACCGACATGAAGATGCTGGCCGAGCGCGGCGTGGAGATTTTCTTCACCCAGGTGTTCCGCGACAGTTTCTTCCACGCCGACATGCACCCGGGCAACATCTTCGTCAGCACCGTCAACCCGTGGAGCCCGCAGTACATCGCCATCGACTGCGGCATCGTCGGCAGCCTCACCCCCGAAGACCAGGATTACCTGGCGCGCAACCTGTTTGCCTTCTTCAAGCGCGACTACCGTCGTGTGGCGCAGTTGCACATTGATTCGGGCTGGGTGCCGGCGGAAACCAAGCTCAATGAATTTGAAGCGGCGATCCGCACGGTGTGTGAGCCGATCTTCGAAAAACCGTTAAAAGATATTTCCTTCGGCCAGGTGCTGATGCGCCTGTTCCAGACCGCGCGGCGCTTCAATATGGAAGTGCAGCCGCAACTGGTGCTGTTGCAAAAGACCCTGCTGAACATCGAAGGCCTGGGCCGCCAGCTGTACCCGGACCTCGATTTGTGGAACACCGCGCAACCCTTTCTGGAACGCTGGATGCGCGAGCGCATGAGCCCCAAAACCATGCTGGGCAACCTGCACAGCCAGTTCGAACAGCTGCCGCACCTGGCCAACATGACCCGCGACCTGCTGGAGCGCATGTCCCAGCCCCACGCCAAGGACCCAGAGCCACCGTGGCGCAAGCGCAAGGACGATTGGTTCCTGCGCCTGCTCGGCGCCGCGCACCTGGTGGGCGGGGTGATGCTGGCGATCGGCGGGCCATTGAACCAACTGGGCCACTGGCCAGCCGGCATTATGGTCGCCGTGGGTGTTTATCTGATCGTGCGTCGATAGCCAATCCGGTTATACACTGTCGCAAATTGCCGGAGCCGAACATGAAAGACTGGCTGGATGAGATCAAGTGGGACAGTGACGGCCTGGTGCCGGCCATTGCCCAGGACTACAAGACCGGGCGCGTGCTGATGATGGCCTGGATGAACCGCGAGGCCCTGAGCCTCACCGCCGCCGAGCAGCGCGCCATCTACTGGTCACGTTCGCGTGGCAAACTGTGGCGCAAGGGCGAAGAATCCGGGCATGTGCAGACCCTGCACGAGCTGCGCCTGGACTGCGATGCCGACGTGGTGATCCTCAAGGTCGAACAGATCGGCGGCATCGCCTGCCACACTGGCCGCCACAGTTGCTTCTATCGCGTGTTCGAGAATGGCGAATGGAAGGTTGTGGAGCCGGTGCTCAAAGACCCGCACGCCATCTACCCAGCAGGACACTGAACATGAGCGATACCCTGAACCGTGTGGCCCAGGTGCTGGAAGACCGCAAAGGCGCGGATGCCGACAGTTCCTACGTCGCCAGCCTGTACCACAAGGGCCTGAACAAGATTCTGGAAAAGCTCGGCGAAGAATCCGTCGAGACCATCATTGCGGCCAAGGACGCGCAAATCAGCGGTGATTACAGCGATGTAATCTATGAGACCGCAGACTTGTGGTTCCATAGCCTGGTGATGCTCGCCCAACTGGGGCAGCACCCACAGGCCGTGCTGGATGAACTGGACCGTCGCTTCGGCTTGTCCGGACACGCCGAGAAGGCCTCGCGCCCGTCCGCCTGAATAACTAAGACTTGAGGATTTGAAGCATGGGCATTTTTGACTGGAAACACTGGATCGTCATTCTGGTGGTGGTGGTATTGGTGTTCGGTACCAAGAAACTCAAGAACCTGGGCACCGACGTGGGCGAGTCGATCAAGGGTTTTCGCAAAGCCATGAACGATGATGAAAAGCCAGCCGAGCCAAGCGCCAACCCGGTGCCACCGGCCCAGCCTGTTCACCCGCAGGCCACCCAGCCGATCACCGAACGCCGTACCTTCGACGTTCAGGCTGAAAAGGTCCAAGAGCCGACCCGCAAAGACTCGTGAGCACTGACTAATGTTTGGTATCAGCTTCTCTGAACTGCTGCTCGTCGGCCTGGTGGCCCTGCTGGTACTGGGGCCGGAACGCCTGCCCGGTGCCGCACGCACCGCCGGCTTGTGGATCGGGCGTCTAAAACGCAGCTTCAACGCGATCAAACAGGAAGTTGAACGGGAAATCGGTGCCGACGAAATCCGTCGGCAATTGCACAACGAACACATCCTCTCGTTGGAGCAGGAAGCCCGCAAGATTCTGTCCCCGGTGCAAGAGCCGGCCAAGCCGGTCACGCCGGTGGCCGAGCACAGCATCGCGCCAGCCCCTGTGGCCGACGCTGCTCCTGCAGCGCCCGCCCCAACGACGCCCGCGCCGACGCCCGTTGCGTCGCCCGCACCCCATGACCCTACATTGCCGCCGCGAGCCCCATGAGCGCTGATAAACCGGAAAACGACCAGCATATGCCGCTGGTCTCGCACCTCACCGAGCTGCGTACCCGCCTGCTGCGTTGCGTGGCGGCGATCTTCATCATCTTTGCCGGGCTGTTCGCCTTTACCCAGCAGATCTACACCTTCGTCTCGACGCCCCTGCGCCAGTACCTGCCGGCCGGCGCGACGATGATTGCCACCGATGTGTCGTCGCCGTTCCTGACGCCGTTGAAGCTGACCATGATGGTCTCGCTGTTCCTGGCGATCCCGGTGATCCTGCATCAGATCTGGGGTTTTATCGCACCGGGCCTGTACAAGCACGAGAAGCGCATCGCCGTGCCGTTGCTGGTATCGAGCATCCTGCTGTTCTACACCGGCATGGCCTTCGCCTACTTCCTGGTGTTCCCGCTGATCTTCAAGTTCTTCGCCGCTGCCACCCCGGCTGGTGTGGAAATGATGACTGATATCACCAGCTACCTCGATTTCGTGATGACGCTGTTCTTCGCCTTTGGTGTGGCGTTCGAAATCCCGGTGGCGGTGGTGTTGCTGGTGTGGATCGGCGTGGTCGACGTCAAGTACCTGAAGAAGATCCGCCCGTACGTGATCATCGGCTGCTTCGTGGTCGGCATGATCCTCACGCCGCCGGACATATTCTCCCAGACCTTGCTGGCCGTGCCGATGTGGATGCTGTTCGAAGTGGGCATCCTGTTCAGCGGCTTGATCAGCAAGCGTGGCGAACACCCGGATGACGCGCCTGTCGACGACGACCAGCCGCCAGCGACCCAGCCGTGAACCTGCTGCTGCTCGAAGAGGCCGACTTTATCGCGGCCGACCGCGTCGTGCTGCGTGATCGGCGCCTGGTGCATATGCAGGAGGTTCACCGCGCCGCCGTCGGCGACACCCTGCGCGTGGGCCGCATTGGCGGGCTGATGGGCAATGCCCAATTGCTGCGCCTGGAAGCCGCCGAAGCCGAACTGCAAGTGAGCTTCGACCAACCGCCGCCGAGCAAACTGCCCCTGACCTTGCTGCTGGCCCTGCCCCGCCCGAAGATGCTACGCCGGGTGCTGCAAACAGTGGCGGCCATGGGCGCGCCCAAGGTGGTATTGGTCAACAGTTACCGGGTGGAAAAAAGCTTCTGGCAAACCCCGTTCCTGGAGCCTGAAGCGGTGCGCGAGCAACTGATCCTCGGCCTGGAGCAAGCGCGGGACACGCTGCTGCCCGAGATCATTATCGAGAAACGCTTCAAGCCATTTGTCGAAGACCGGCTGCCGGCCATGGCGACTGGCACTCTGGGCCTGATCGGCCATCCGGGCGATTACCCGGCCTGCCCTCGAGCCCTGGAAGAACCGGTAACCCTGGCGATCGGCCCGGAAGGCGGCTGGATTCCCTATGAAGTGGACCTGCTGACCAAGGCCGGTTTGCAGCCGGTGCAGTTGGGTGCGCGTATTTTGCGCGTCGAAACCGCCGTAACGGCCCTGCTCGCCCGCCTGTTCTAACCCCCCGACTGATCGTTCCCACGCTCTAGTGATCGGGTGATCGTTCCCACGCTCTGCGTGGGAATGCCGCTCAGGACGCTCTGCGTCCGCCCTTGTGACGCAGAGCGTCACGCCATTCATTCCCACGCAGAGCGTGGGAACGATCACCAGAGCGTGGGAACGATCACCAGAGCGTGGGAACGATCAAGTATCCCCGTGCGTTGCCGATAGCCTTTGAATAAGTCCAAGCCTTGTTCCAGGGGAGTTCGCAGCATGTATCGTTGGTTAGCCGAGAAGTTGGGGAATGTAAGCGTCAACCGCAAGCTGAGTGTGGGCTTTGGCCTGGTGTTGCTCCTGACGCTGTTGATCACCTTTACCGGCTGGACCGGCCTGGGGGACGTGATCAGTCGCGGCGACAAGCTGGGCTTTATTTCCAGCCTCAATGGCCTGAGCAAAGACCTGCGCCTGGCACGCCTGGACTTCGACATGCGCCGTGGCGAGCAAGGCACGGACAAGGTCGACGGCCTGCTCGCCCACCTCGACAGCGGCCTGAAGACCGCGTCCGAGCTGATCGAGCAACCTGACGACAAAGCCCTGGTCGAGCAACAGCAGGAAGCCTTGAACCAATACAAAAAGGCCTTCGCCGCCATGGTCCAGGCGGGTCTCAAGCGTGAGGGCGCGCGCAGCAAACTCGGCGACACTGCCGACAATGCCGTCGCCAAGATCAACGAAATCGAAAAAGCCCTGCTGCAAGGTGACAGCGTTGCCCAGTTCAACAGCGTGGTCGAGCAGAGCAAGCTGATCCAGCAATCGCGCTTTCAGGTACGCGGCTACACCTACAGCGGCAAGGTCGAAGCCGAGCAACCGGCCCTGGATGCCATCGACAACGCCCTGAAGAAAATCACCGAGCTGCAAGGCCAGTTGCCTGCGCAATACCAGGCCAATCTGCAAGAAGCCGGGGCATCACTGCAAGCCTACCGCGCCGCTGTCAGCCAGTATCGCGATTCCCAGATCGCCAGCGCGGCTGCGCTGAAGACCATGATCGCCCAAGGCGACATCCTGCTGGGCCACAGCGAAAAGCTCACCGTCTCCCAGACCGCCGTGCGTGACGCAGATGCCGCGCAAGCCAAATACTTGTTGCTGCTTGCCACCGTGCTGGCGCTGATCGTCGGCATCTTCGCGGCCTGGGCCATTACCCGCCAGATCGTCATCCCGCTGAACCAGACCCTCAAAGTCGCCGAGCGCGTAGCCTCCGGCGACCTGAGCCACAACCTGGAATCGGGTCGCCAGGACGAACTGGGCCAATTGCAGCGCGCCATGCAAAGCATGACCGTGGGCCTGCGTGAGTTGATCGGCGGGATCAGCGACGGCGTCACCCAGATCGCCAGCGCCGCCGAGCAGTTATCAGCCGTGACCGAACAAACCAGCGCCGGGGTCAACAGCCAAAAGGTCGAGACCGACCAGGTGGCCACCGCCATGAACGAAATGGCCGCCACCGTGCAGGAAGTGGCGCGCAACGCCGAAGAGGCCTCGGAAGCCGCCGTGGCTGCCGACCAGCAAGCCCGTGAAGGCGACCAGGTGGTGGGGGAAGCCATCGCCCAGATCGAGCGCCTGGCCACCGAAGTGGGTAATTCCACGGTGGCCATGGGTGAACTCAAGCGCGAAAGCGACAAGATCGGCAGTGTGCTCGACGTGATCAAATCCGTGGCCCAACAGACCAACCTGCTGGCCCTTAACGCCGCCATCGAGGCGGCGCGTGCCGGTGAAGCCGGGCGTGGCTTTGCCGTGGTGGCCGATGAAGTACGCAGCCTGGCCCAGCGCACGCAGAAGTCCACCGAAGAGATCGAAGAGCTGATCGTCGGCCTGCAAAGCGGTACCCAGCAGGTGGCAACCATCATGGACAACAGCCGCGGGCTGACCGAGAGCAGTGTTGAGCTGACGCGCCGCGCCGGCCACGCGCTGGGCAATATCACCCGCACCGTCTCGACCATCCAGGCGATGAACTCGCAGATTGCCACCGCCGCCGAGCAGCAAAGCGCCGTGGCTGAAGAGATCAACCGCAGCGTGTTGAATGTGCGCGACATCTCCGAGCAAACCTCGTCGGCCAGCGAAGAAACTGCGTCCTCCAGTGCCGAACTGGCGCGCCTGGGGATCTACCTGCAGACCCTGGTCGGGCGCTTCCGAGTCTGAATTACCCTACGCGGCGGCTTACCAAAGCCGCCGCATCTTGTGAAATTTCCTACGCAGTTATCAGCCCTCCACAGGCCCGAATCGAATTAGCGTTGCAGGTGTCGCGAAACGCTTTCTCTGATTCGGAGGTTCACCATGTTTTCTCGGCTGACCCGCGTGCTGGTCAATGCCAGCGTCCGCCTCAAGCTCGCCCTGGGGTTTGGCCAAGTGCTGATCCTCAGCTTCCTGATTGCCGCTACGGGCTGGCAAGCCTTGAACGCCGTGCTTTACCGATCCGACAGCCTGACGACCCTGGGGCAACTGGCGGTGGATGCCGAGGCCATGCGCGCCGACCGCATCGTGTACCGCACCCTCACAGACAGCGATAGCCTGGGCAAAATGGCCGCGAAGATTGAACGGATCGACCAGCACCTGGCCGCCCTTTCAAACCGCCTGAAAGACCCGACTGACGTGCAGCGACTCGAGGACGCCATGAGCCTCGCCAACGGCTTCAAGGCAGCTCTGGCGCAACTTCCGCCCTTGGTCGAGCAGCGCGAGCGCCTGCGCCCGGACCTGAAGAAAATTGCCCTGCAAGCCAGCGATACCCTCGCCCAATTTGCCAGTGACTTGCCTGACCAGAACGACGAAAAGGCTCTGGACGCCATCGAGCAACTGCGTCAAGCCATGGAGCTGGCCGAAGATCGAGCCCAGAGCCCCGCCTGGGCCGCGCAATCGCTGGCAACTTATGCAGAGACCCTCGGCAAGGCGCTTGACGCCCTGGAGATCGCGCAAGCGGCAGTCACAGCGCTGCCAGTCGACTCGGCACTGCTCAAGACCGACCTGGCCAATTATCGAGAGCAACTGACCAAGCTCAAGGAAGCCCAGCTCAACGTGGAAACCGTGCAAAACCGCTTCGAACAGCAACTCAATAACATGCGTGAAAGCAGTAACCTGTTGAGCCAGAGCCAGAACGCCAAGCGTAACGACGAGGCGGACCACACCCGTACATTGCTGATCAGTGTGACGGTGGCGGCCCTGGCACTCGGCGCGCTGGCCGCCTGGTGGATTGCCCGGCAGATTGCGGTGCCACTGCGGGAAATCCTCAGCGCTGCCCACCGTGTTGCCGAGGGCGACCTTAGCCATGACATGCCAGTAGACCGTCGCGACGAACTCGGCCAGTTGCAGCAAAGCATCGGGCAAATGACCCGCAACCTGCGTAGCCTGATCAGCAGTATTGGTGACAGCGCCCGGCAGATCGCCGGCGCGGCCACGCAGTTATCCACGGTCACCGAGCAGACCCGCAACGGGCTCAACGAGCAGAAAGATGAAACCGACCAAGTGGCGACGGCAATGAATGAAATGCTCGCCACTGCCCAGGAAGTGGCGCGCCACGCCGAACGCGCCTCGGTGGCAGCCAATGAAGCCGACCAGCAGGCCGGCGCTGGTGAGCAGGTGGTCACCCAGGCCGTGGAGCAGATTGGCAACCTGGCCAGTGAAATGGCGCTGTCGGGCCGTGCGATGCTCGCGCTGCAACAGGAGAGCCAGAAGATTGCCAGTGTGCTGGACGTGATCAAATCCGTGTCTCAGCAGACCAACCTGCTGGCCCTGAACGCCGCCATCGAAGCGGCGCGCGCGGGCACTGCCGGCCAAGGGTTTGCGGTGGTCGCCGACGAAGTGCGCAGCCTGGCCCAACGCACCCAGGAATCGGCGGAGGAGATCGAAGGGCTGATCCTCGGCCTGCATAACGGCACCCAACAGGTGGCGGACATCATGGACAGCAGCCGCAACCTGACCGACAACAGCGTCGCCCTGACCCGCGACGCCGGCGACGCCCTGATCGCCATTGCCCGCACGGTCTCGGTTATCCAGGAAATGAACCCGCAGATCGCCGCCGCGGCGGAACAGCAAAGCGCGGTGGCCGAGGAAATCAATCGCAGTGTGTTGAAGGTGCGGGACGTGTCGGAACAGACCGCCGCCGCCAGCGAGGAAACAGCGGCGGCGAGTGTTCAGTTGACGCGGTTGAGCCTGGATTTGCAGACGCTGGTCGCCAAATTCAAGCTCTGAAACACCACCCCTGTAGGAGCGAGCTTGCTCGCGAAAAACCCAAGGCCGCCGCGTTCATTCAGGGTGCGTGGCGTTATCGTTGACGTTTTTCGCGAGCAAGCTCGCTCCTACAGTCATAGGACCTGGCGCAGGAAGGCTTGGGCGCGGGGGTCTTTTGGCGCATTGAAGAATTCGACCGGGGCGGCGTCTTCCAGCAGTTTGCCGTGGTCGAAAAACAACACCCGGTCTGCCACTTCCCGGGCAAAGCCCATCTCGTGGGTGACGCACACCATGGTCATGCCTTCCAGGGCCAAGGTCTTCATCACGTCCAGCACTTCACCGACCATTTCCGGGTCGAGGGCCGAGGTGGGCTCGTCAAACAGCATCACCTTGGGCTCCATCGCCAGGGCCCGGGCAATGGCGACGCGCTGCTGCTGGCCGCCAGACAGGCGCGATGGAAACTCGTGGGCCTTCTGCGCGATGCCGACCTTTTCCAACAGCGCCAGGGCCTTGGCCTCGCGCTCTGGCTTGCCGCGCTTGCGCACGACCTTTTGCGCCAGGCACAGGTTTTCCAGCACGGTCATGTGGGGGAACAGGTTGAAGTGCTGGAACACCATGCCCACTTCTCGGCGGTAGGCATTCACGTCGGTCTTCGGGTCGGCCAGTTGCAGGCCGTCGATGCTCACCGAACCCGAATCGAATTCCTCCAACCCATTAAGGCAGCGCAGGAAGGTGGACTTGCCGGAGCCCGAGGGGCCGATCACCACCAGCACCTCGCCCTTGGCCACTTGAGTGGTGACATGATCCACCGCGCGCACCACTTGCCCACGGGTATCGAAGACTTTTACCAGATCGCGCACTTCAATCACTTTGGGCGAGCCTCCGCTCAAGCCGGCTGGCCATCTTCGACAGCGGCAGGTTGATCAGCAGGTACAAGCCCGCCACACAGAACAGGATTTCAAATGGCGAGAACGAGGTGGTGATCACCTCGCGGCCGCTCTTGAGTAACTCGGTAATCGCGATCACCGACACCAGGGACGTGTCCTTGACCAGGCTGATAAATTGCCCGGCCAGTGGTGGCAACACGCGCTTGAACGCCTGCGGCAATACCACATGGCGCATCGACTGGCTGGCGCTCAAGCCCAGGGAGCGCGCCGCTTCATCCTGGCCTCGGGTGATGGACTGCACGCCGGCGCGCACAATTTCTGCCACGTAGGCACCGGTGAACAACGACAGCGCGGCGATCCCGGCGAACTCCCGGGACAGGTTGAGCACCGTGCCGATAAAGAAATAGAAAATGAAGATCTGCACCAGCAGCGGCGTACCGCGCACCAGCTCGACGTAGATCGTCGACAGGTCGCGCAAGGTGGGGTTTTTCGACAGCCGGCACAGCCCGGTCGCCAAGCCAATCGCCAAGCCCAGGACGCCGGACACTACCGACAGCCACAATGTGGTCCACAAGCCCCACATCAACGGCCCCAGTGCCCATTGCCGGGTCACGCCGACCACATCGCCTTCAGCCACATCGTCGCCGCGTGCCACTTGCAGGCTGTTATCGGCAACCGTGAGCTTTTGCTCGACCCCGGCGTCGTTGCGCAGGGTGACTTCGGCCGTATCGCCGTTGCGCACCAGTTCGACCACGGTGGAAATATCCGCGGCGCGCTGGGAGGTCTCGGCTTGATAGGCGAAGTACTGTGGGACGCGGTTCCAGCGCCACTCGTAGGACATCAACGAGGTGGCGTAATACAAGGCACCCGCCAGGCCGACCAGCACGACCACCGTCAGCAGGTGCCAGGGCCATTGGGCTTTTTTCTGTTTCATTTCACTTTCCGCATAGGTGTCGCCTGATAGGCCGCCATCGCGGGCAAGCCCGCTCCCACAGGTTGATGTGCGAATACAGTCAAATGTGGGAGCTGGCTTGCCTGCGATACAGGCAACTCGGTGTCAGGCCTTATTCCATGTCCTTGAGCCACTCGGAGCTCTTGAACCACTTGTCATGGATGCGATCGTAGGTGCCGTCGTTACGGATCTGGTGCAGGAAGTTGTTGATGAAGTTGATGCTGTCGTAATCGCCTTTCTTCAAACCGAACGCCAGGGGTTCAAAGGTGAAGGGTTCGTCCAGGAACACCAGCTTGCCGTTACCGACTTTTTTCTCGGCCACCACGTTGTACGGCGCGTCGTAGACGAAGGCGTCAGCCTTGCCGTTGACCACGTCGAGCACGCCTTCCTGCTCGTTGTCGTAGCCGTGGTACTTGGCTTTGGAGATCAGCTTTTTGGCAACCATTTCACCGGTGGTGCCGAGCTTGGAGGTCAGGCGATATTTCTCGTCGTTCAGGTCTTTGTAGGACTTGATGGTGCCTTCCAGTTCCTTGCGGATCAGCAGCGTCTGGCCGACCACGATGAAGGGTTCGCTGAAGTTCAGGCGCAGGTTGCGTTCCTGGGTCAGGGTCATGCCGCTGCCAATCATGTCGAACTTGCCGGTCAGGAAGGCCGGGATGATGCCGTCGTAGCCGGTGGACACCAGCTCTAACTTGACGCCCATGGACTTGGCCATGGCTTTGAGGATGTCGACTTCGAAACCGATGATTTCACCGCGCTTGTCGGTCATCTCGAACGGCATGTAGGTAGGGTCCATGCCGACTTTCAACGTGCCGCGCTTGACCGCCTCATCAATGGCGCCGGCCTGTGCCACGGTGGCAGCGACCAGCGCGGTGACGCCAAGCATCAGCATCGAAAGATACTTTTTCATCATCAAGACCCCTGAACGATTCTTATAAAGTGGGCGCACGAGAGGGCTGCGCCATTTCGGGGAGCGATCCTAACCCACTCGTTGTCCGCCACAAAGGTTTCACCGGTAAATGTTATCGGTGTGTGTCGGAAAACACTGACAGCGGCCCGGAGAAGCGCAGGCGCAGACGCTTCAGCGCGGCCTCTCGATCAGGGGTTGATGTGTAAGCAGTTATGACGATCAGTCGATCTCGGCGATCCAGGCCGTGTCCCTTAACCACTTGTCATGCAGGCGATCGTAGGTGCCGTCCTGGGCGATCTGGTTGAGAAAGTGGTTGATCCAATTGAGGCTGTCGTAATCACCTTTTTTCAGGCCAAACGCCAAGGGCTCAAAGGTGAAGGGTTGTTCCAGCGCCAACAACGCGCTGTTCTGCGGCCGAGTCATTGCGATCAGGTTGTAGGGGGCATCATGGATAAAAGCATCGGCCTTGCCTTCTAACACCTGCCGCACGCCTTCTTCCGGGTTGGCCACACTGCTGAGCCGCGCAGATACGAGAAAGCGCTGTGCCGCGGCTTCGCCGGTGGTGCCTTGGGTAGCAACAACGCGGTAACTGGCGTCGTCCAGTTCTTCAATACTGGCGACCAGCCCGCCCAGGCGCGGATGCAGCAACACTGTCTGGCCCACCACGATAAACGAGTCACTGAAGTTGAGCTTGAGGTTGCGCTCTTGAGTGACCGTCATGCCGCTGCCAATCAGATCAAACTTGTTCGCCAATAGCCCTGGCAGTAAGTCTGTGTAGGGCACCGCTACCAATTCAAGTTCTACGCCCAGCGCGCGGCTCATGGCGTGGAGCAAGTCAATTTCAAAGCCGACGATGCGTCCCTGCTTATCGAGCATTTCGAACGGCACGTTATTGGGGGTGGTGCCGACTTTAAGTACGCCACGGCGCACAGCGTTGTCCAGCGCGCCCGCGTAAAGCAGGCCTGCATGTCCCCCCAGGAAAAAGCCCATCAGCAATGCCAAACAATACCTTTTGATCATGAATGCCCCCGTGGCGAGTCCAATGTGGGGGGCGATCCTAACCCAGCCGCAGGCACGGCAATACGCTTCGAACAAAGGTCTTTTGTTTCGAAATAACAAGGAGTTAGGAATAAAAAGGAAGGGGCTAAAAACGCTGTAGGACCAACGTTTGAAACACCCCCGAAGTGAGCCTTCGGGGGTGCCTGAATCAGGCCGGTTGGGCCTGGGGCGACTGTGGTTGCAGGGGCAGCAATGGCGCGTGCGGATCAGCCTTGATCGAGGCACGCCAAGCGCCGAGCCACTCGGCATGGCCTTCGCTCCACACCTGCTCATGCAGGCGAGCCAGGGCCACCGGGTCGCTGAGCAAGGCCAGGCGTTCGCTGTTGTTGAGGCCGGCCGGGCCGACTTTCAACGCGTGGCGAACCCGCTCCATGCGCAGGTACTCGATGGGCTCGGCCTCACGGTGCCGCGAGGTCGCCAAGGCGCAGGCCAGGGCGTTCTGCTGCGGGTCGACCACCGAACGCACAAAGCCGTCATTGAGGGCGTGCCAACGGTTTTCGTGGGTGTACTTCTCGGTCGACAGCAGGGCTTGCGGCGGATTGTATTCCTCAGGAATCAGGAACAGGCTCTCGTCCCGGGACTTGAGGCCCAACTTGACCCGGCTGGAAATCACCGACACCGGGATCGACAGCATCAGCGAACCGACGATAGGCACCAGCCACCACAGGAAGCTTGGGTTCAGCCACACCACCAGCAGCGCCCACAAAAAGCCCAGCACGGTTTGCGGACCGTGGCGCTTGACCGCCTCGCTCCAAGGTGTGGAGTCGTCATCACGTTGCGGCGAGTTCCAGGTAGCGGCCCAGCCGAGGAACGCGGCGAGCACGAAACGGGTGTGGAAGATCATCCGCACCGGCGCCAGCAGCATGGAGAACAACATCTCCAGCAGCATCGACAGGGTCACCTTGAACTTGCCACCGAACTCTTTGGCGCCCTTGGCCCAGATCAAGATGATGCTGAGCAGTTTAGGCAGGAACAACAGCACGATGGTGGTGGAGAACAGCGCAACCGCCTTGTCCGGGTGCCATTGTGGCCACAGCGGGTACAACTGGCGCGGAGCCATGAAGTACTGCGGTTCCATCAGCGTGTTCACCGCCAGCAAGGCCGTGGACAGCACCAGGAAGAAGAACCACAACGGCGCCGAAAGGTAAGACATCACGCCGGTGAGGAACACCGCACGGTGCACCGGGTGCATGCCTTTAACCAGGAACAGGCGGAAGTTCATCAGGTTACCGTGGCACCAGCGACGGTCACGCTTGAGTTCATCCAGCAGGTTCGGCGGCAGTTCTTCGTAGCTGCCCGGCAGGTCGTAGGCAATCCACACGCCCCAGCCGGCACGGCGCATCAGCGCGGCTTCAACGAAGTCGTGGGAAAGAATCGCACCGGCAAACGCGCCTTTACCGGGCAACGGCGCCAGGGCGCAGTGCTCGATAAACGGCTTCATACGGATAATAGCGTTGTGACCCCAGTAGTGGGATTCACCCAACTGCCAGAAGTGCAGGCCGGCGGTAAACAGTGGGCCGTATACGCGGGTAGCGAACTGCTGCATGCGCGCATACAGGGTGTCCATGCCCGACGCACGCGGCGCGGTCTGGATAATCCCGGCATCCGGCGTGGCTTCCATCAGGCGCACCAGGCTGGTCAGGCACTCGCCGCTCATCACAGAGTCAGCATCAAGAACGACCATGTACTTGTAGTCACCACCCCAACGACGGCAGAAATCGTCGAGGTTGCCGCTCTTGCGCTTAACGCGGCGGCGACGACGGCGATAGAAGATCTTGCCGAAACCACCGGCTTCGCGGCATACGTCGAGCCAGGCTTGCTGTTCGGCGATGCAGATGTCGGCGTCGTTACTGTCGCTGAGCACGAAGAAATCGAAGCGATCCAGGTCACCGGTCGCGGCCACCGATTCGAACGTTGCACGCAAACCGGCGAATACACGCGGCACGTCTTCGTTACAGATCGGCATCACCAGGGCGGTGCGCGCATCCTTGGGAATCGGCTCGTCACCGGCACTTTTACCGGAGATACGGTATTTATCGTGACCAGTCAGCAGTTCCAGGAAGCCCATGAGCGCAGTCCAGAAACCAGCCGACACCCAGCAGAACAGAATCCCGAACATGATCAGGATGCTGGTTTGCAGTGCGTAAGGCAGTACCTGGGTAGCGGTTTGCAGCAGGGTCTGGTTGCGAATTTCGTCGAAGTCGACCAGCGACCAGCCCTGGTACGGCATGATGCCTTTCATGTACCAGCCGGCCACGATGGTCTGGCCCAGCATCAGCACCAACAGGATGTAACGACGGATCGAGCCCACGGTACGCCAGCGCGCAGCCGGCAGTACCCGCTCGTCTTTCGGTGGCTTGGGCGGGTTGGTGCGGCCGGTCATCCGGCGCCAACCGCGCACCAGAATGTTGGTACGCCAAGGCTCGGGCACCACTTTGGTCCGGCGGATCGGCGGCGTGGCCTTGAGGCACACACGACCGCTGGCATCGAGCGCCAGCATCTCGGCGTCTTGCAGCTCTTCGGCGCTGTTGAGGGTCAAGCGGCGGCCAACCGACGCTTGGGCAGCGTCGGCCGGTGCGTCGAAGGTCTTGGACGACAGACGTTCGTGCAACTCGCTGAAGGACTTGCAGCCCGCCAGCTCGGCGCGCTGCTCAGCCGTCATGGGTAGATGCGCCAGGTACTCGGACAGAGTCTCTGGCTTGACTTGAGAATTACTCATCGGCAGGCAACTGATAGCTCCAGGTTTCGGTCAGGACTTGCTCGGTCTTGATCGGCTCCGGTGTGGCTGGGGCAGCCTCAGGCTGTTTGGCTTCCTTGTCCTTGGCGTCTTTCTTGGCCTGCTTCTCATGCTGCTTGGCCAAGACTTTGTCGGCCTTGAGCACATGGTTGGAAACCGACTCAGGCTCAGGCTGCACGATATCTTGCACCAGCGCCGCACGCATTTCGGTCGGCTTGCTTGCGTCCTTGATCTTCATACGCAGGGTCAGGCGCCAGCCTTTGGTGTGTTCGTTGTAACGCACGCTGTTTTCAACCAGTTCGGCGTTATCACCCACGCTCACCTGGCTACGTACCGGAGCGTCCGGCAGCAGTTTCTTCAGGGACGGGCCCTCGAAGTCCACCAGGTAGGCCACGCTGCCATCGGGCTGACGGATCAGGTTGGATTGCTTCACGTCACCGGTGGAGCGCAGGGTCTGCTTGACCCAGGCACTGTCTGGCGAATGGAAAGCCGCGTCGTCCAATGTCCAGTGCAGGCGGTAGGCCACGTCCAGCGGCTTGCCGACTTCCGGCAGCTCGGCCGGGCTCCAGAAGGCCACGATGTTGTCGTTGGTCTCATCGGCAGTCGGGATCTCGACCAGGTCGACGGAGCCTTTGCCCCAATCGCCTTCAGGTTCGATCCAGGCGCTCGGGCGCTTGTCGTAGTTGTCGTCCAGGTCTTCGTAGTGGCTGAAGTTGCGACCACGTTGCAGCAGGCCGAACCCACGCGGGTTCTCGACGCTGAAGTTGCTGACCGATAGGTGTTTAGGGTTGTTCAGTGGACGCCAGATCCACTCGCCATTGCCGGCGTGGATCGACAGGCCGCTGGAATCGTGAAGCTCGCGACGGTAGTTGAGGACCTTGGACGGCTGGTTGGCGCCGAACAGGAACATCGAGGTCAACGGCGCAACGCCCAGTTTGCTGACCTTGTCACGCAGGAACATCTGGGATTTGACGTCCACCACGGTATCGGTGCCAGGGCGCAGGATCAGGCGGTAGGCGCCAGTGGCGCGTGGCGAATCCAGCAGCGCAAAGATCACCAGATGCTTGTCACCCGGTTTTGGACGCTCGATCCAGAACTCGGTGAAACGCGGGAATTCTTCGCCAGACGGCAACGCAGTGTCGATCGCCATGCCACGGGCAGACAGGCCATACACCTGGTCTTTGCCCACGACGCGGAAATAGCTGGCGCCGAGCATGGTCATGATTTCGTCTTGCTTGTCGGCCTTGTTGATCGGGAAAAGCACACGGAAACCGGCGTAACCCAGCTGTTCGGTGGCTTTAGGATCAAATTTCACATCGCCGAAATCGAAACGCGTCGGGTCGTACTTGATTTCATGCACGCTGTCGGCGGTGACTTCGTTGATTTTCACCGGGGTGTCGAAATGCATCCCCTGGTGATAGAAGGACAGCTTGAACGGGGTGTTCTGATCGGCCCACTCGGCTTTTTCATTGCGGAAACGAATCTTCTGGTAGTCAGCGAATTTCATTTCGCGGAATTCGTTCGGCAAATTGCTGCGCGGAGCTTCGTATTTCTGCCCGGCCAGCTCTTTCGCCTTGGCCGACACATCATCCAGACTGAACGCCCACAGTTGACCCGCGCCGAACAGGCAAAACAGGGCAGAGCCCGTCACCAGTGCGTTTCGTAACCGTTTGGCAGACAATTTTGGTGCATTACAGGGACTAACAATCACGAGCAACCCTCGCCGAAAACAGATCAAAAAACCAACGGCCAGCTATCTATATGCCAGGTTGGCGAGCAATGTTCCGACTCCCCAAGGGCAAAATGATTCCCCAAAGGCCATCGGACAAGGCTCTACCTAAGTCAAAAATGGACCAAACAACGCTGATCCCCGTAGCGCGCGATTATCTAGTAGCCCGCGAGACAACGCATCAGGGACAGTGAAGTATTTGTAGCGAAACCCTGCGTTTTTAGGCATTAACGTCGCTTTTCATACATTCATGTCTGTAAGAGGAAGGTCACAGGGCCATCATTGACCAGGTGCACCTGCATATCAGCGCCAAAACGCCCTGACGCCACCTTGCCATGCAATTGTTGCGCTTGTAACAACAAGTGATCAAAAAGCGCCGCTCCCAGGGCCGGTGGAGCCGCCGTGGAGAAGCTGGGCCGCAGCCCGCTCTTGGTATCCGCCGCCAAGGTGAACTGCGACACCAGCAGCAAACCGCCGCCGATGTCCTTGAGGGAGAGGTTCATCTTGCCCTCCTCGTCACTGAACACCCGATAGTTAAGCAGCTTGTGCAGCAGTTTGTCGGCGCTTTCGGGCGTATCTGAAGGCTCGACGGCGACCAGCACCAGCAAACCCTGGTCGATTGAGCCTACCACCTCACCCGCAACCTCGACCCGGGCGCCACGCACCCGCTGCAACAGGCCCTTCATGCTTCTTCAGGCGGCAGGTCGAGCAAGCGCCGAGCCATTTCGCCGGTCGCGCGTACCAGCGCGTCAGTGATACCCGGCTCGGATGCCGCATGCCCCGCCTCGCGGATCACCTGCAACTCGCTGTTGGGCCAGGCCTGGTGCAACTCCCAGGCGTTATCCAGCGTGCAGATCATATCGTAGCGGCCATGGATGATGACGCCAGGCAGATGGGCGATCTTGTGCATATCGCGAATCAGCTGGTTGGGTTCCAGGAAGGAGTTGTTGGTGAAGTAATGGCACTCGATACGTGCGATGGACAGGGCGCGCTGCGGCTCGGAAAACCGCTCCACATGTTGTGGGCTCGGGCACAGGCCCAGCATGCGGCCTTCCCAGCCCGACCAGGCTTTGGCCGCGTGCATCTGGGCGATCTGGTCATTGCCGGTCAGCCGCTTGTGGTAAGCGGCAATCATATCGTGGCGCTCCTCCACCGGGATCGGTGCCACGTAGTCCTGCCAGTAATCCGGGAACAGACGGCTCGCGCCCTCCTGGTAGAACCAGCGAATATCCTGGGGGCGGGCAAGGAAGATGCCGCGCACGATCAGGCCGAGCACACGCTCGGGATGGGTTTGCGCGTAGGCCAGGGCCAGGGTTGAGCCCCAGGAGCCGCCGAACAGCACCCACTTGTCGATGCCCAGGTGCTCGCGGATGCGTTCAAGGTCGGCGACCAGATCCCAGGTGGTGTTGTTCTCAAGGCTGGCCCTTGGCGTAGAGCGGCCGCAGCCACGCTGGTCGAAGGTGACAATATGGTAGAGGTTCGGGTCGAAATAGCAGCGGCTCTGGGCGTCGCAACCGGAGCCGGGACCTCCATGGATGAACACGACAGGCAAGCCTTCGGGGGAGCCACTTTCATCGACATACAGGGTGTGGGTGTCATCGACAGCCAGATCGTGCCGGGCGTAGGGTTTGATCTGCGGGTACCAAGTCTGCATTGCGTGCTCCGTAGGGTGTCGGGTTCATCCCTGGGGGGACGTCTATTATTTTGCCGTCTGGCATCATAAACCCGAATTGTGCAATGAGCATGTCCTTGAGCACTTAGACCTGTGTCAGCAGTTCGCGCCTCAGATAACCGAGCAGATAGTCATACAGCCGATCCACCTCTGGCACTTGGCCGCGAGCCCGCAAACAACCGTGGGCCAGCCTTCTGCTGGATCAGGCGCTTCGGAGCGATAGCACATGCGGTTGTAGGTTTGGCGCAGGCGAGCCTGGGATGAGTCATCGCGGGTAGAAGCTTCAGTCTTGGCGACAGTGTGGGAGCTGGCTTGCCTGCGATGGCGGTGTGTCAGTTGATAAAAGTGTTGCTGAACCACCGTTATCGCAGGCAAGCCAGCTCCCACATTTGGAGCGCATTCTCATGATAGCGCGCGGTCAAGTGTGTGGCGGGCTTGCTCGCGAAAGCTATTGCAGCAGCAGCAACAATTACCGGTAGTGCTTCTGCCCCCAAGTCAACAGTCCTTCCAGCAACTGCCTCAACACCACCTGCGTCGGCTCGGCCAGATCAGGGCGATAACGGAACGGTTCGAACTCCTCCATATAGGTGCTCTGACACAACTCCAGCTGCACCGCATGGATATCCTGCGCCGGGTTGCCGTAGTGACGGGTGATATGGCCGCCCTTGAAGCGCCCATTCAACACATGGGTGTATTGCGGATGCTGAGCGCAGATGGCTTCCAGCTGGCTGGCCAGCTGCGGGTCGCACGCAGCGCCGTTGAAAGTACCCAAATTGAAGTCCGGCAATTTGCCGTCAAACAGGTGCGGGATCAACGAGCGGATCGAGTGCGCGTCGAACAGTAACGCATAACCGAATTCGGCCTTGAGGCGCGCCAGTTCTTCTTGCAGTTGGCGATGGTACGGCCCCCAGATTTTTTGCAGGTAGCTGGCCCGCTCTTCGTCGGAGGGCGTTTGCCCTGCACGGAACAACGGCACGCCGTCGAACAGCGTCTCTGGGTACAGGCCGGTAGTAGCGCCGGCATATAGCGGCGTGTTGTCGGAAGGCCGGTTCAGGTCGATGACAAACCGCGAGTACTCCGCTGCCAGGGTGCTGGCGCCCAGCTCTTGGGCAAAGTCATACAACAGGGGGATATGCCAGTCGGTGTCCGGCAGGCTTTGCGCCTCGGGGATCAACCCGTCCTGGACCGCAGGGGTGAGGCGCAAGCCGGCGTGGGGCATGCTGATCAGCAGCGGTACGCGGCCTTGTTTGAATGTCAGAACCTTATCCACAACAGCATCCTCTCAAACAGTGACGTCGACGCCGTGGCGCACGACGCGTTTATCCAGTTCGCCACCCAGCCAGTAGGCCAGGTCGGCGGGGCGGTCGATCTGCCAGGCGACAAAGTCCGCGACCTTGCCCACTTCCAGCGAACCATGGGTATCGCCCAGGCCCAAAGCGGTGGCCGCGTGTTGCGTGGCGCCGGCCAGGGCTTCTTCCGGGGTCATGCGAAACAGGGTGCAGGCCATGTTCAGCATCAGCCGCACCGACAGCGCCGGCGAGGTGCCGGGGTTAAGGTCGCTGGCGATGGCGATCTTCACGCTGTGCTTGCGCAGGGCGTCCATGGGCGGCAACTGGGTTTCACGCAGGAAGTAAAAAGCGCCCGGCAGCAACACGGCGACGGTGCCGGCAGCGGCCATGGCGATGGCGTCTTCTTCGGTCATGAATTCCAGGTGATCGGCCGACAACGCGTGGTAACGCGCCGCTAGGCTGGAGCCGTGCAGCGATGAGAGCTGCTCGGCGTGCAGCTTCATGGGCAAGCCAAGCTGTTGGGCAACCTTGAATACGCGCTCGACCTGTTCGGGGGAAAAGGCCAAGTATTCACAGAAGGCATCCACCGCATCCACCAGCCCTTCTGCTGCCAGCGCCGGCAGCATCTCCTTGCAGATGTGCTCAATGTAGTCGTCGGCACGGTCTTTGTACTCCGGCGGCAACGCGTGGGCGGCCAGGCACGTGGCGCGCACGCTGACCGGCAGCGCTTCACCCAGGCGCCGGGCCACGCGCAACATCTTGCGTTCGTTGGCCAGGTCCAGGCCGTAGCCGGACTTGATCTCCACCGTGGTCACGCCGTCACGCAGCAAACTACGCAGGCGCTTTTCGGCGCTCAAGAACAGCTCATCTTCGCTCGCCGCACGGGTTGCGCGCACGGTGCTGGCAATGCCGCCGCCCTTGGCCGCGATCTCGGCGTAGCTGACGCCTTCAAGGCGCTGCTCGAATTCGCCGCTGCGGTTGCCACCAAACACCGTATGGGTGTGGCAATCGATCAGCCCGGGGGTGACCCACGCGCCTTGCAGGTCATGCACCTGGGTGTAATCCGCCGTCGGCGCCTGGCTGCGGGGGCCGACCCACTCGATGAGCGAGCCGGCAGTCACCATGGCGGCATCCTCGATGATCGAGTATTTACCGTTGGCCATGGTTGCGACGTGGCAGTGTTGCCAAAGCGTTTTCATCAACGCCTCCCTAAGTTATCGATGAGACAAGACCGGGTCGTAATCGACCTTGGCCGTTTGCCCGGCGGCAGGCTTGACCCACAGCCAGTAGGCGATGATCAGCAGCACGATCCACACGGCGCCCACCATCAACGCCGCCTGGGTGTCCGGGAAGTAACCGAGTACACCAAACACAAACAGCATGAACACAATGGCCGCTGCCGGCGCATAGGGCCAGAACGGCACCGGGAATTTCAGTTCGGCGACCTGCGCCTTGGTCATGGAGCGGCGCATGGCGACCTGGGTAAACAGGATCATCAGCCAGACCCACACGGTGGCGAAGGTGGCAATCGAGGCGATCAGCAGGAATACGTTTTCCGGGATCAGGTAGTTGAGCACCACACCGCCGAGCAAAGCGGCGCCCATGACCACCACGGTCATCCACGGCACGCCTTGTTTGGACAATTGCGCGAAGCCCTTGGGCGCCTGCCCTTGTTGAGCCAGGCCGTACATCATGCGGCCGGCGCCGAAGATGTCGCTGTTGATCGCCGACACCGCCGCCGAGATCACCACGATGTTAAGGATAGTCGCCGCCGAGCCAATCCCCAGGTTGCTGAAGATCTGCACGAACGGGCTGCCCTGGCTGCCGATCTGCGGCCACGGGTAGATCGCCATCAACACGAACAGGGTCAGCACGTAGAACAGCAATATACGCAGCGGCACCGCGTTGATCGCCTTGGGGATCACGCGTTGCGGGTCCTTGGCTTCACCGGCGGTGATGCCGATGATTTCGATGCCGCCAAAGGCGAACATCACCACCGCAAACGAGGCAATTAACCCGCCGATGCCGTTAGGCATGAAGCCGCCGTGAGCCCACAGGTTGCTCAGACCGCTGGCCTGGGTTTCGCCTGCCGAGTGAATGCCGAACAGCATGATGCCAAAACCGCCGAGGATCATCGCCACGATGGCGCCGACCTTGAGCAGCGACAGCCAGAACTCCATCTCGCCAAAGACTTTGACGTTGCACAGGTTCAGGCCGCCGATCAAAAACACGATGCCAAGCACCCAGACCCAACGGGCCACTTCGGGAAACCAGAAGCCCATGTAGATGCCGAACGCGGTGACGTCGGCGAGGCAGACGATGATCATTTCAAAGGCGTAGGTCCAACCGAGGATAAACCCGGCCATCGGCCCCAGGTAGGTGCTGGCGTAATGACCGAAGGAGCCGGACACCGGGTTGTGCACAGCCATCTCGCCGAGGGCGCGCATCACCATGAATACAGCAGCGCCGCCGATCAGGTAGGCCAGCAGCACGGCAGGGCCAGCCATTTGGATGGCGGAGGCGGAGCCATAAAACAGCCCGGTGCCGATCGCGGACCCCAGGGCCATGAAGCGAATATGTCGGGCGTTGAGCCCGCGTTTCAAACCTTTTTCTGGCTGGTGCATTTCTCGTCCCTAATTATTCTTATGAGGAGAAGATCGTTCCCACGCTCGGCGTGGGAACTCCGACCTGGACGCTCCGCGTCCGCTTTAAGAGCGGTGACGCAGAGCGTCACAGGATGCATTCCCACGCGGAGCGTGGGAATGATCAGGCACAGACCGAGTCGCGGTCAGAGGCTTGGCAGCAACCTGGCCGGCACCAGCTCATTCAGGCAGCGGCTGGCGAGCAGTTCGCTGGCGGCGTTGATGTCGGGGGCGAAGAAACGGTCCTTGTCATAGAACGCCACTTTGCCGCGCAGGATGCCACGGGCTTTTTCCAGCTTGGGCGAGGTCTTCAGGCCGTCGCGCAGGTCCAGGCCCTGGCACGCCGCGAGCCATTCCACCGCGAGGATGCCCCGGGTGTTCTCGGCCATTTCCCACAGACGCTTGCCCGCAGCCGGGGCCATGGACACGTGGTCTTCCTGGTTGGCCGAGGTCGGCAAGCTGTCGACGCTGTGGGGATGGGCCAGTGCCTTGTTCTCGCTGGCGAGCGCGGCTGCGGTCACCTGGGCGATCATGAAACCGGAGTTCACCCCGCCATTGCCCACCAGAAACGGCGGCAGTTGCGACATGTGCTTGTCCATCATCAACGAGATACGGCGCTCGCTCAGGGAGCCGATTTCGGCAATGGCCAGCGCCATGTTGTCGGCCGCCATGGCCACCGGCTCGGCGTGGAAGTTGCCACCGGAAATCACGTCACCCTCGGCGGCAAAGACCAGCGGGTTATCCGACACTGCGTTGGCTTCTACCACCAGCACCTCGGCGGCCTGGCGCAATTGGGTCAGGCAGGCGCCCATGACCTGTGGCTGGCAACGCAGGGAGTACGGGTCTTGTACCTTGTCGCAGTTCTGGTGCGATTGGGACACCTGGCTGCTCTCACCGAGCAGGTCGCGATAGGCCGCTGCCGAGTCGATCTGGCCACGTTGGCCACGTGCCGCATGAATACGCGCATCGAACGGCGAGCGCGAACCCAGTACCGCTTCCACGGTGAGGCCGCCGCACGCGAGGGCACCGGCGAACAGGTCTTCGCCTTCGAACAGGCCACGCAGGGCGTAGGCCGTGGACACCTGGGTGCCGTTGAGCAGGGCCAGGCCTTCTTTGGCGGCCAGGGTCAGCGGCGTGAGGCCGGCGATTTTCAGTGCCTCGGTGGCTTCCAGCCATTCGCCCTTGTAACGCGCCTTGCCTTCGCCAAGCAGTACCAGGGACATGTGCGCCAGCGGCGCCAGGTCACCGGAGGCGCCGACCGAACCCTTGAGCGGAATGTGCGGGTACACCTCGGCATTAATCAGCGCGATCAGCGCGTCGATCACCTGGCGACGAATCCCGGAGAAGCCACGGCTCAGGCTGTTGACCTTGAGCACCATGACCAGTCGCACCAGCGCATCGCTGATCGGCTCACCGACGCCGGCGGCGTGGGACAGCACCAGGGAACGCTGGAGGTTTTCCAGGTCTTCGCTGGCGATGCGGGTCGAGGCCAACAAGCCAAAACCGGTGTTGATGCCATAGGCGGTGCGGTTCTCGGCGAGAATCTGCTCCACGCAGGCAACGCTGGCTTCGATCTGGGCCGAGGCACTGTCATCCAGGCTGAGGGTTACTGGCTGCTGGTAGATGGCACGCAGTTGGGCGAGGCTCAGTTGGCCTGGAATCAGGTTTAGCGCAGTCACATTCATACTCCTTGTGAATTGTTCTTAGGTGTTCAGTGCAAATTCGGTAATGCAGTGTTTTTAAGCAGCTGGGCAGCGGCGGCAATATCCGGCGCCAGCCAACGGTCCTGTTCATAGGCAGGGACCACTTCGCGCAGCAGACGCCAGGCGTGGTCGGTACCGGCGCCGAAGCGCTGGCCCTTGAGAAACTCGAAAGCCTGGGCCGCCAGCAGGTACTCGATGGCAAGAATCTGGGTGACGTTGGCCAGCACCTGGTGCAGCTTGAGCGCAGCGTTGGTGCCCATGCTCAAGTGGTCTTCCTGCAGGCCCGAGGTGACGAAGTTGTCGAGCACGGCAGGTTGCGCCAACTGGCGGTTCTGCCCGCACAAGGACGCGGCGACGTATTGCACGATCATCATTCCGGAGTTGACGCCCGGGTTGCTCACCAGAAAGGCTGGCAGGCCGCTGACATGCGGGTTGACCAGACGGTCCAGTCGGCGCTCGGCCACCGAGCCGATCTCGGCCATGGCGATGGCGAGTATGTCGGCCGCCATCGCAACGGACTGCCCGTGGGGGTTGGCCTGGGACACCACACGGTAATTATCCGGCGTGCCCAGCACCAGCGGGTTGTCGGTGGCGCTGTTGAGTTCGGTTTCGATCTGGCGCGTGGCGTGTTCCACCTGGTCGCGGGCCGCGCCGTGAATCTGCGGGATCGAGCGAATGCTCAAGGCGTCCTGGGTGCGAATACCTTTGCTGCTGGCGATCACCTCACTGCCGTCGAGCAGGGCACGCAGGTTGATACCCACTTGCTGCATGCCTGGGTGTGGCTTGAGGGCGATGATGGCTTCATCGAAGGCGTCGATCTGGCCGCGCTGGGCTTCGAAGCTCATGGCACCGATCACGTCGGCCCATTGCAGCAAGTGATGCGCATCAGCCAGGGCCAGGCAGCTCAGGCCGGTCATGCACGGCGTGCCATTGACCAGACACAGGCCGTCCTTGGCGCCGAGTACCACCGGCTGCAAACCTTCAGCCTGCAACGCGTGTTGCGCCGTGACGATCTGGCCTCGGTAGCTCACATTGCCGACGCCCAGCAGGGCCACGCCGATATGGGCCATGTGGGTCAGGTACCCCACCGAGCCTTGGGACGGCACTTGCGGGGTGATGCCATGGTTGAGCAGCGCCAGCAGTGCGTGCACCACCTGCGGATGCAGGCCGGACTTGCCGTGGCTGTAGTTGATGATCGCCGCGCAAATGATCGCGCGGGTCTGCTCATCGCTGAGCACCGGGCCGACGCCGCAGGCGTGGCTCAGCAATGTGTTGCGCGACAGTTGGCTCAGTTGCTCGGTCTTGAGCGAGACGTTGCACAGCGCGCCCAGGCCGGTGTTCACGCCATAGGCGCGCTCGCCGCTGGTGACGATGCGCTGCACGATGGCTTGGGCATTGTCGATGCGCGCCCAGGCGTGGCCCGACAGTTCGAGCACCGCGCCGTGGCGGGCGACGGCGGTGACGTCCTGCCAGCGCATGGGGGTGTCGGCGATGATGATTTTGGTTGCCTGGGACATCTTTATACCTTCTTCAATTCTTAGGCAGCATTGATCGTTCCCACGCTCTGCGTGGGTACGCCGCCTGGGACGCTCTGCGTCCCCCCAAGTGACGCGGAGCGTCACGAAATGCGTTCCCACGCGGAGCGTGGGAACGATCAACACAGCCCGGATCAGACCACCGCCGCCCGGCGCTGAACAAAGCGGTCCACATATTCATCCGCCGGCGAGTGCAGAATCTCTCGCGGGGTGCCGACCTGAATCAGCTTGCCGTCCTTGAGAATCGCAATGCGGTTGCCGATGCGCACGGCCTCGTCGAGGTCGTGGGTGATGAACACGATGGTCTTGTGCAGGGTCTTTTGCAGCTCCAGCAACTGGTCTTGCATCTCGGCGCGGATCAACGGGTCGAGGGCGCTGAAGGCTTCGTCCATCAGGATGATGTCGGTGTCGGCCGCCAAGGCGCGAGCCAAGCCCACGCGCTGGCGCATGCCGCCGGACAGCTGGTGGGGGTATTTGTTTTCGTAGCCTTTGAGGCCCACGGTTTCGATCCAGTGCAACGCACGTTCGGCGCAGACCTGCTTGGTTTCGCCACGTACTTTGAGGCCGTAGGCAACGTTGTCGAGCACGCTCTTGTGCGGCAGCAGGCCGAAGCTCTGAAACACCATGCTGATCTTGTGCCGACGGAATTGACGCAGGGCTTCCATGTCCAGTTGCAGGATGTCTTCGCCGTCCACCAGGATCGCGCCGCTGGTGGGGTCGATCAGCCGGTTGAAGTGGCGCACCAGGGTGGATTTGCCCGAACCCGACAAGCCCATGATCACGAAGATCTCACCGGTGCCGATGCTCAGGGACAGGTCATTGACGCCGACCACGCAACCGGTCTCGGCCAGTACCTGGTCCTTGGTCTTGCCCTGGCCTACCATGGCCAGCGCATCCTTGGCGCGTGCGCCGAAAATCTTGAAGACGTTTTTGACTTCGATTTTGCTGACAGTCGTCATTTGCTCGCCTCATGCCGTGGGCGGCCATAAGCCTGGGTAATGCGGTCGATGACCACTGCGAGAATCACGATCGCCAGCCCGGCTTCAAGGCCGCGGCCGACGTTGAGGGTCTGGATGCCGACGAGCACGTCTTCACCCAAGCCACGGGCACCGATCATCGAGGCGATCACCACCATCGACAGCGCCATCATGGTGGTCTGGTTGATCCCGGCCATGATGCTTGGCAGCGCCAGCGGCAATTGCACGCCGAACAGTTGCTGCCAGCGGTTGGCGCCGAAGGCGTTGATGGCTTCCATGACTTCGCCATCGACCTGGCGAATCCCCAGGTCTGTGAGGCGAATCAGCGGCGGCGCGGCGTAGATCACCGTGGCGAAAATCGCCGGGACCTTGCCCAGGCCGAACAGCATCAGCACCGGGATCAGGTACACGAAGCTGGGCATGGTTTGCATGATGTCCAGCAACGGCATCAGCACCGAACGCAGGCGGTTACTGCGCGCCGACAGGATGCCCAAGGGGATGCCGATCAACACCGAGATCACCGTGGCCACCATCATCAATGCCAGGGTTTGCATCAGCTTGTCCCACAGGCCAACCGCGCCCACCAGGAACAGCAAGCCGACAATCACCGCCGTGGTCACCACCTTGCGGGTGGCGTGCCAGGCAATACCGCCGACGATGGCCAACATCAGCCACCAGGGCGCCGCGCGCAGCAGGCCTTCCAGGTTGACGATGGCCCACAGCAGCGTGTCGGAGATGTGCCGGAACACATCGCCGTAGTTGGTGACCAGTGCGTCCACCCAACCGTTGACCCAGTCGGCGATGGAAAAGGTAAAACTCTCAGGAAACATATCGTGCTCTCGATCCAGTGGGTTGTGGCCAGCCGCCCGGCCACCCTTGAGGGTAGCCGTGCACCCTTGACCTACAAGGCCGCGTCGATTTTCTTGGCTGCGTCTTCGCTCACCCAGGCGTGCCAGACTTCAGGATGTTCCTTGAGGAAAATTTTCGCCAGTTTCGGCGATTCGATTCGTTCTTTGGCCATGCGGCCCAGGTTCTGGTTCAGCAGGTCGATGGGCAGGTTGACCTTTTCCAGCACGGCCACCAGTTCCGGGGCTTGCTCGTGGAAAGTCTTGGACAGGCCGACTTTGATGCTCACGGTTTTATCCACGCCGGGCTTTTCTTCCAGCTTGACCAGGTCGACCTGGCCCATCAGCGGCGTCGGTGACCAGTAGTAGAACAGGATCGGCTCGCCGCGTTTGTAGCTCGACAGCACCGCCGCATCCAGCGCCGGGCCGGTGCCCGGGCGGAAGTTGGTGTAGGTGCTTTCCAGGCCGTAGCTCTTGAGCATTTCGCTGTTGTCCAGCTCGCAGGTCCAACCGGCCGGGCAGTTGTAGAAACGACCCTTGGACGGTTCTTCCTGGTCCTTGAACACCGAGGCGTACTTGGCCAGGTCGGCGATGTTTTTCAGGTCCGGGGCCTTGGGTTCGAGCTTGCGTTTGGCATCGCCTTCGATCACATAGCGCGGCACGTACCAGCCTTCTACCGCGCCGACCACCGGAGCACCGACGCCGACGACTTTGCCGGCCTTCTCGGCTTTGTTCCAGACCTCGCTGCGACCTACCCACTCCTCGGCGAACACTTGGATGTCGTTGCTGCCCAGGGCGTTTTCCATGGTGATGGAATTGCCTGGCAAGCTGTCGGTTTTGCAGTCGTAGCCTTTTTCCAACACGGTTTGCAGGATGTCGGTGAGCAACATGCCGCTTTCCCAATTCAGGCCGGCGAATTTCACCGGTTTACCCGACTCGCACCAACCAGCCGCCTGGGCGCCGGCACTTGCCAGCACGCCAGCTGCGAACAGAGTAGCCAGCAAGGTCTTATTCATAGTCATTGTTGTGACGCTCCCAATCATGAAATGGATTACGGCAGTCAGTAGGCGTCCTGCCCTGTCCACGTCCCATCAGGCTTGTGCAGCCAGCCCGTTTGTTGTGGGTGAAGCGCCCTGCTCTTTTGGCAGGATCAGGTGATCGGGTACCGTGCCGTGCCATTTTTTCGCACACACGTAATACAGGGCCGCCGGCAGTACCAGGCCGATGATCCAGGAGATATCCACATCCCCCAGCGCGGCCACCAGGGGGCCGGTGTAGAACTTGGTGGAGATGAACGGCAACTGCACCAGCACGCCGAATACGTAGACGCTGATGCCCAGCAGGTTCCAACGGCCGTAGCGACCGTTCGGGTCGGCCAGCGCCGGCACGTCATAACGCTCACGGGTGATGCAGTAGTAATCCACCAGGTTGATCGCACTCCAGGGCGTAAAGAACGCCAGCAGGAACAAGATGAACGACTTGAATGCACCGAGGAACGAATGCTGGCCAAGCAACGCTATCAGCGTGGCCGTGCCGACGATCATCAGCACGAACACCAGACGCTGCAGACGCGTAACCTCCAAGCGCCCACGAAAGCCGCTGATGATGGTGGCGATGCACATGAAGCTGCCGTAGGAATTGAGCGTCGAGATGGTGACCTTGCCGAACGCGATGCTGAAGTACAGCAACGCAGCGGTAGCCCCCGTGCCGCTCAAGCCAACGATGTACGCCACCTCGTGGCCGGCAAACTGCCCGTTGGACATGGCCGCGGCAAACACGCCGAGGACCATCGCCACTTGGGCACCGATGACCGAACCTGCGCCAGCCGCGAGGAAGGTCTTCACCGATGACGTGTGGCTCGGCAGGTAACGCGAGTAGTCCGCCACGTACGGCCCGAAGGCGATCTGCCAGGAGGCCGCGAGTGACACGGCCAGCAGGAAGCTGCTCCAGCTGAAGTGGCGAATTTGCAGGAGTGCGCCAACGTCGGTCTGGCTCATCAAGCGGCTGAACAGGTACACAAAGGCAACCACGCCAATCAAGCTGGCAACCCGGCCGATGAAGTGGATCACCCGGTAACCCAGCACCGTGACCAGCACGATGACACTGGCGAAAATCAGGATGCCGACGCTGTCGCTGACCCCGAACAACTGGCCCAGCGCCTGGCCCGACAGCACGGTACCGGTGGCGGTGAAGCCCAGGTACATCAAACACACCAGCACAATCGGAATGGCCGCGCCGTAAACGCCGAACTGCACCCGACTGGAAATCATCTGCGGCAGGCCAAGCTTGGGCCCTTGCGCCGCATGCAGCGCCATGACGCCACCGCCGATCAGTTGACCGATGAGCAGGCCGATCAACGACCAGAACACATCACCACCCAGCACCACGGCCAACGCCCCGGTGACAATCGCAGTGATCTGCAGGTTGGCACCCATCCACAGGGTGAATTGACTGAATAGACGACCATGTCTTTCCGCTTCCGGGATGTAGTCGATCGAACGTTTCTCGATCAACGGGGTGGTGTCGTTTGCAGCCATGTTGTTCAACCTCTGATGGATTGTTTTGTACGCATCTTGCTCTTCTGTGGGAGCTGGCTTGCCTGCGATAGCATCACCTCGGTCGTACTTCCAGACCGCGTCGTCTGCATCGCAGGCAAGCCAGCTCCCACAAGTACTGCGCCGGCCGTTACTTGATCATCGGCAGGTTCAGGCCCTGTTCCTTGGCGCAGTCGATAGCAATCTGATAACCGGCATCGGCATGGCGCATCACCCCGGTCGCCGGGTCGTTGTGCAGCACGCGGGCAATCCGCTCGGCCGCTTCGTCAGTACCGTCGCAGACAATCACCATCCCCGAGTGCTGGGAGAAGCCCATGCCCACGCCACCACCGTGGTGCAGCGAGACCCAGGTGGCGCCGCTCGCGGTGTTGAGCAAGGCGTTGAGCAGTGGCCAATCGGACACAGCGTCGGAGCCGTCCTGCATGGCTTCGGTTTCGCGGTTCGGGCTGGCGACCGAGCCGGAGTCCAGGTGGTCACGGCCGATCACGACCGGCGCGGACAGCGCGCCGCTGCGCACCATTTCGTTGAACGCCAGGCCCAACTTGGCACGCTGGCCCAGGCCGACCCAGCAGATACGTGCCGGCAGGCCCTGGAAGCTGATGCGCTCGCGAGCCATGTCCAGCCAGTTGTGCAGGTGGGCGTCGTCCGGGATCAGTTCTTTGACTTTGGCGTCGGTCTTGTAGATGTCTTGCGGGTCGCCGGACAGCGCCGCCCAACGGAACGGGCCGATGCCACGGCAGAACAGTGGGCGGATGTAGGCCGGTACGAAACCTGGGAAGTCGAACGCGTTTTCCACGCCTTCTTCCTGAGCCATCTGGCGGATATTGTTGCCGTAGTCGAAGGTTGGGATGCCTTGCTTCTGGAATTCGAGCATGGCTTTGACGTGTACGGCCATCGACTGCTTGGCGGCCTTGATCACGGCGGCCGGCTCGGTCTGGGCGCGAGCGCGGTATTCGTCCCAGGTCCAGCCGGCCGGCAGGTAACCGTTGAGTGGGTCGTGGGCGCTGGTCTGGTCGGTGACCATGTCCGGGCGCACGCCACGCTTGACCAGTTCTGGCAGGATCTCTGCGGCGTTGCCCAGCAACGCGATGGAGATGGCTTTGCCTTCCTTGGTGTATTTGGCGATGCGCGCCAGGGCGTCGTCGAGGTCGGTAGCCTGCTCGTCGACGTAGCGGCTGTTCAGGCGGAAGTCGATGCTGACTTGCTGGCACTCGATGTTCAGCGAGCAGGCGCCGGCCAGGGTCGCGGCCAAAGGCTGCGCGCCGCCCATGCCGCCGAGGCCGGCGGTGAGTACCCAACGGCCGGTCAGGTCGCTGTTGTAGTGCTGGCGGCCGGCTTCGACGAAGGTTTCGTAGGTGCCTTGGACAATGCCTTGGCTGCCGATGTAGATCCAGCTGCCGGCGGTCATCTGGCCGTACATGGCCAGGCCCTTGGCATCCAGTTCGTTGAAATGCTCCCAACTGGCCCAGTGCGGCACCAGGTTGGAGTTGGCAATCAGCACGCGCGGGGCGTTGCTGTGGGTCTTGAACACGCCGACCGGCTTACCGGATTGCACCAGCAGGGTTTCGTCGTCGTTCAAGTTAGTGAGGCTCTCGACGATCTGGTCGTAGCACTCCCAGTTGCGCGCCGCACGGCCGATACCGCCGTACACCACCAGTTCCTTGGGGTTCTCGGCCACTTGCGGGTCGAGGTTGTTCATCAGCATGCGCAGCGGCGCTTCGGTCAGCCAGCTTTTGGCGGTGAGCTTGTTACCGCGGGCGGCGCGGATTTCGACGTCACGGTATTTTGTAGGCTTGGTCACAGCTAGGACTCCTCGGCGATCGATGCGCGGACATGGATGGTGCGAGGTCTTACGCACACATCTTTACTTGTATGTACAAGCATATGCAATCGAGCGGCCAACTTTTGAAATGAGCCTTGCAGATTTTTTTCCAAGGCGCGCGCAAGCCTTGATAATCAAGGCTTGGAGGCTTGATGAAATTTCTTACGGAGGCGTTTTACAGCAAAGAGGATTTGTCACGACAGCGTGGCTTTGCGTCACGCTGGGGCGTTCGGTAACAAATTGGTGCGCGGAGTGGAAACAGATTTTGTGAACAATGCAAAAAAACAAATGTGGGAGCTGGCTTGCCTGCTCCCACAGTTTTTAACCGCGTGCGGTCAGTTCGATGATGCAGCAGCGGCCAGTGACGCCGATATCCAGCAGGCCCGTGTTACCGTCCACCTGCAGGCAATCATGGTGGCCGAGCTTCTCGCCCAGCACCTTCACTTCATCCGCCACGCTGAACACCAGCACCGTCTGCGCGGTGCTGAAAAACTGCTGCACGCCATCCACCCACTGCAAGCGTGCATGGTAACGCTGTGGCGAGTAGATCAGGTTGAAGTCGCGAATCGGCCCCGTGATCAAGCGGCATGACACCTGGCTTTCGCCCTTGAACGCGAACGGCTGTAGCGGTAACAACCCACGTTGTTCCTCACCGTCCACGGTCAGCACCATGCCGGCGCCTTTGATCACGGTGATCACGCGCTGGTAACCGGCGAAGGTGGAAAACCCACCCGATTCGGCAATGTCGGCAATCGACAAACGCCAGCCAAATCCATCCAGGCCGGTGCCCGCATCGCGGGCGATTTCTTCCGTGCTACCACCGCCGTTCTTCCACGGCATGCGCACGTAGTCGGCGGCGCGCCAGACTTTCACAGTACTCATTTGCTGAAACGTCCTTCGAGGCTGTGACGGGAACCGGGGTGGATCAACCGCGCCGCAGTCACCGGCTGGCGACCCGACCAGGTGCGTCGGCGAATCAACAGGCACGGCTCGCTCGGCTCGATCTGCAACAACTTGCACTCGGCGGCATCGGCGAGGATCGCCTCAACCACATGCTCGCCCTCAGTCAACGGCGCCACCTGGTTCAAATAGGCATAAGGGGTTTGCTGGGTGAAGTCCTGTTGCAGGTATTGCGGCGCGACCAGGGCGTTGACGAATCGGTCTTCTATTTGCACAGGAATGTCGTTCTCGTAATGCACGATCAACGAGTGGAACACGCGCCCGCCTTCACGCATTTCCAAGGCAACGGCGCGCTCGGAACCGGCGGCCTCTTCGCCCAGGGTGATCACTTGGCAAGTGTGCCGATGCCCGCGGGAGGCGATTTCATCGGCGATGTTGTGCACTTCAAACAGGGCCGACTGGCTTTTGGGCTCAGCCACGAACGTACCGACGCCTTGCATGCGCACCAGCAAACCTTCGGCGGTCAGCTCGCGCAGGGCACGGTTGATGGTCATGCGGCTGAAGCCCAACTGGCTGACCAACTCGCTTTCCGACGGCACGCGGTAATGGGGCGGCCAGTTGCCGTTGAGGATCTGCTGGCTGATCATCTGTTTGACGCGGGCATACAAGGGCGCCGGACTTTCGTCCATGTGGGCAGCCAGCGAAGAGTTGGCGGGCGGAGTCGGCACAGGGAATCCTTGCGGGGGAAAAAGATGCATAGATTGCCGGAGTTTACCGAGCAGGCAAACGTCTGTATATGTATATACAAATAAACACACGACCGGGGTGCCTTGATCATGTCCGCTTTCTTTGCCGAACGCGCACTGCTGCCTAATGGATGGGCCAACGATGTACGTCTTGAAGTCAGCGCCGATGGCCTGCTGACAAAGGTTGAGCCCAATGCCAGTGCAGAAGGCGCCGAACGGCTCAGGGGCCCGGTGTTGGCGGGCATGCCGAACCTGCACTCCCATGCCTTCCAGCGCGCCATGGCAGGCTTGGCCGAAGTGGCCGGCAACCCCAATGACAGTTTCTGGACCTGGCGCGATTTGATGTACCGCATGGTCGGCAAGATCAACCCCGAGCAGTTACAGGTCATCGCCCGTCAGCTGTATATCGAAATGCTCAAGGCCGGCTACACCTCGGTGGCCGAGTTTCATTATGTGCATCACGATCTCAGCGGCCAGCCCTACGCCGACCGTACGGAGCTGTCCCGCCAGATCAGCCTGGCGGCCGCCAGCAGCGGGATCGGCCTGACCTTGCTGCCGGTGCTCTACACCCACGCAGGCTTTGGTGGCCAAGCGCCGAATGAAGGCCAGCGACGGTTTATCAACAGCACTGAAAACTACCTGGACCTGCAAGCCCGCTTGCAGCCCATTCTGGCGGCACAACCGGCGCAGCAACTGGGCCTGTGCTTCCATTCCCTGCGCGCCGTCACCCCCGAACAAATCCATACCGTGCTGGCCGCCAGTGACAAGGCCTGCCCGGTGCATATCCACATCGCTGAACAGCAAAAGGAAGTCGACGACTGCCTGGCCTGGAGCGGCAAGCGCCCGTTGCAGTGGCTGTATGACAATGTCGAGGTGGATGAGCGCTGGTGCCTGGTGCATGCCACCCATGCCGATGCCGATGAAGTCACCCGCATGGCCAACAGCCGAGCGATTGCCGGTTTGTGCCTGACCACCGAAGCCAACCTGGGCGATGGGATTTTCCCGGCGGTGGATTTCCTCGCCCAAGGTGGGCGCATGGGTATCGGCTCCGACAGCCATGTATCACTGAGCGTGGTGGAAGAATTGCGTTGGCTGGAATACGGCCAGCGCCTGCGTGATCAGCGGCGTAATCGGCTGTACCGCAGTGATCAACCGATGGTGGGTCGCACGCTGTTCGATGCTGCGCTGGACGGTGGTGCTCAAGCGCTGGGCCAGCCGATTGGTCAACTGCAAGTGGGCAAGCGTGCGGATTGGATTGTGCTGGACGGTAGCGATCCGTACTTGGCGACGGCCAGTGAGGATGGGATTCTCAACCGCTGGCTATTTGCCGGTGGGGATCGGCAAGTGCGCGATGTACTGGTCAATGGCAAGTGGGTGGTGCGAGATGGACATCATGCTGGCGAAGAAGACAGCCGCCGGGCATTCACCCAGGTCCTGAAGGACTTGCTGAACTAACAGCCAATCCATAACAACTATGGGAGCTGGCTTGCCTGCGATAGCATCAACCCGGTGCAACTGATGCACCGAGGTGCCTGTATCGAAGGCAAGCCAGCTCCCACATTGGATTGAGGGTACTCAGGATTACTGAGAGGACTTTGCCATCTGCTTGTCCGATGTACGCCAGATCAGCCGCGTGGTGTCGTACCCTTGCTGTCGCGCCCTGCTCAGCAGGTCTTCGCGGGTTTCGGCACTCACCGTTGGCGTGCGCGACAGGATCCACATATAGCGACGGCTCGGGCTGCCGACGATGGCGGTCTTGTAGTCATCGCTGACATACAGCACCCAGTAGTCGCCCTTGGCAACGCCCGGCAACAGTGACGTAAACCAGTTATTGAATTCCACCCACAGCTTGTCGGTCTTGCCTGGCACCTGCGGCGTCGCCGTGCCTTTGGCCTCTTGCCACTTCCATTCAGGTGTCAGGCAGCGGTTGAACACCGACATGTCACCATCAGGCAGCAAGGTATAGCGGGCTTCGGATTGCGCACAGTTGCGCTGGAAGTACATCGGCAACCGGGCCAACTCATACCAGGTGCCCTGGTAACGCTTGAGGTTGACGTTGCTCGCCGTCTTGGGTTGCAGATCATCGCCAGAATGGCTGGCACAGCCCGCCAAAAACAGGCTGGCGCAAAGGAACAAAACAAAACGCATCATTCTTCTTCTCCCGCAGGCTCGCGCCCCGGTTTACTTCAGGCCTTGCCCGGAAAACATCAGAACTTTGTCACCGGCGTACTGCACGCTGATAAAGCTGTTTTTATCGCCCCAGGTGCAGCTGGACATGCCCAGTGCGCCGGAACAATCGGTTGGCTTGCCCAGCAACGACTCCACCTCGGCCTTGGCCATGCCGGCTGAGAGCTTTTGGTAGTTTTCTTGGGTGACCTTGCTGCAAGCGGCTAAGAGCACGCAAAAAGCCAGCAGGGCGAGACGGCGTATAGACATGGAAAAGCTCCTGGAGAGACAAAGCAGCTGGGGTATCTGCCAGAAGCTTAGAAGGGAAAAGGGGTGTCTGGTTCCCGATGGAGGGTGCTATTTATTTTTTATGTGAACTGCCCCCTGGAACCGTGTTTTCGAATGGAAAATCACGGCCTTTCATCAGTTGCTGTCTGCCAAAGACCAAATTAAGACTAAAATCAGTCCCATCTCGAACCAGGGCCAAACTATGAAATTTTCTTCGCAGATAAAGCCGATCAGCTACTTGAAAAGTCATACCGCCGAGATCGTCAAAACACTCACTGAAAGCCGCGAACCCCTGGTCATCACCCAAAATGGCGAAGCGAAGCTGGTGGTGATGGATGTGAAGAGTTTTGAGGAACAGGCAGAAACCATGGCCTTGTTAAAGCTATTGGCCTTGGGCAACCGGCAGATTGAGTTGGGGCAGTTTCAAGACATGGAGGACGTGTTCGCCGAGCTGGACAAGGACGACGCTCAATGACATTCAAGGTTGTGATTCTTCACTCGGCAAAACGCGACCTTAAAGACATCAAGTCATACCTCATCCGGCAGTTCTCGACATCGACTTGGCAGCAGTCCTACGACGCGATGAAACAGGCCATACGGCTGCTTGAGTCTCAACCCTATGCTGGCTCGATACCGCAAGAGATCGAGAAGTTGAATCTCAGCCAATATCGACAGGTTGTCTGTGGCATGAATCGGATCATCTACGAAATTCGAGACCCGATCATTTACGTCCACATCATCGCCGACACTCGGAAAAGCCTGCAGGCGTTGCTGCTGAAAAACCTTATTCAATAAAAACAAAAGCCCCGAAGCGCTAAGCGCATTTCGGGGCTTTTTTGTTACCGCAAGATTTTACTTCTTGTGATAAGCCGTTACACGCTCAACTTCTTCCTTCGAACCCAGGAATACCGCCACACGCTGGTGCAGGCCTTCTGGCTGGATGTCGAGGATGCGCTGGTGGCCGTCGGTGGACGCACCGCCTGCCTGCTCAACCAGGAACGACATCGGGTTGGCTTCGTACATCAGACGCAGCTTGCCCGGCTTGGACGGCTCGCGGCTGTCGCGTGGGTACATGAACAAGCCACCACGGGTCAGGATACGGTGTACGTCGGCAACCATCGCGGCCACCCAGCGCATGTTGAAGTTCTTCTTCAACGGGCCTTCTTCGCCTTCCATCAGCTCGTTGACGTAGCGCTTCACCGGTTCTTCCCAGTGGCGCTGATTGGACATGTTGATGGCAAATTCCTGGGTAGAAGCAGGAATCGAAATGTCTTCGTGGGTGAGTACGAAGCTGCCCATTTCACGGTCCAGCGTGAAGCCTTTGACGCCATCGCCCAGAGTCAGCACCAGCATGGTCTGTGGGCCGTAGATCGCGTAGCCGGCAGCAACCTGCTCAGTGCCTGGCTGCAGGAAGGCCTTTTCGTTCAGGGCTTCGTTCTGGCTCAGGTATTCGTTCGGGCAACGCAATACCGAGAAGATGGTGCCGACCGGTGCGTTGATATCGATGTTGGACGAACCGTCCAGTGGGTCGAATACCAAGAGGTATGCGCCCTTCGGGTATTTGCCTGGGATCTGGTAGGCATTGTCCATTTCTTCGGACGCCATGCCGGCCAGGTGACCGCCCCATTCGTTGGCTTCGAGCAGGATTTCATTGGACAGCACGTCCAGTTTCTTCTGCACTTCGCCCTGCACGTTTTCAGTGCCCATGCTGCCCAGGACACCGCCCAGTGCGCCTTTGGAAACGGCGTGGCTGATTTCCTTGCAAGCACGCGCCACCACTTCGATAAGGAAGCGCAGATCGGCAGGCGTGTTGTTGCTGCGGGTCTGCTCGATCAAATAGCGACTCAAGGTAACGCGGGACATGGACGGCTCCGGAGAATGGGGGGCTAAAAACCCGCGCAGTTTAGCGCGAGTCGGGGCTGATTTCCTCTAATCAGAGGATTTAACGCCAATAGAGTTCACGCAACGGAGCAACGACACCTCTGTAGGAGCGAGCTTGCTCGCGAAAAACTCATACGCGCCGCGCTCATTCAGGAAGCAAGCGTTATCGTTGAGGTTCTTCGCGAGCAAGCTCGCTCCTACAGTGGCATCAGGGGTCAGTCGAGGGCTTTCCAGATCTCGGTGGCGTACTCCCTGATGGTCCGGTCAGAGCTGAACCAGCCCATGCGCGCCGTGTTGAGCACCGCCGAGCGCCACCAGGCCTTGGAGTCGTGCCAATGCGCCTCGACCCGTGCCTGGGCGTCCCAGTAGGCGTCAAAGTCGGCACACACCAGGAAGCGGTCGTAGTCGACCAGCCCATCGATCAGGCCCACATAACGCCCCGGGTCATCCGGCGAGAACACCCCGCCACGGATGGCTTGCAGCACGTCGTTCAAACGATGGGACGCGGCGATGTCCGGCCCGGCGCTGAACTCGCCGGCGTGTTTGCGAGCTTCCACCTGCTGGGCACTGAGGCCAAAGATAAACATGTGCTCGGCGCCGACACGCTCGTGCATCTCCACATTGGCGCCGTCCATGGTGCCGATGGTCAGCGCACCGTTGAGGCCGAACTTCATGTTGCTGGTGCCGGAAGCTTCGAAGCCGGCGGTGGAAATCTGCTCCGACAAATCCGCTGCCGGAATGATGCTTTCCGCCAGGCTGACGTTGTAGTTGGGCAGGAACACCACCTTGAGCAGACCGCGCACGGTCGGGTCGTTGTTGACCGTGCGGGCGATGTCGTTGGTCAGCTTGATGATCAGCTTGGCTTGGTGGTAGCTGGCCGCCGCCTTGCCGGCAAAGATCTTGACCCGAGGCACCCAGTCGATGCCCGGCTCGGCACGGATCGCCTGGTACAGCGCTACGGTGTGCAGCAGGTTGAGCAGTTGGCGCTTGTATTCGTGAATACGCTTGACCTGCACGTCGAACATCGCCGCCGGGTTGATCGCGATGCCCAGGCGCTCATGGATGATCTGCGCCAGGGCGCGCTTGCTGTGCAGGCGCTGCTCAGCAAATGCTTTGCGAAAGGCCGGTTTCTCGGCAAAGGGTTCCAACTCGATCAGGCGCTGTTCGGGCTGATCGAGAATGCCCGGGCCCAAGGCTTCCACTAGCATATCGGTCAGCTTGGGGTTGGCCTGGTACAGCCAGCGGCGGAAGGTAATGCCGTTGGTTTTGTTGTTGATGCGTTCGGGGTAGAGCTTGTGCAGTTCGGAGAACACCGTGCTGCGCATTAGCTGGGTATGCAAACCGGACACGCCGTTGACGCTATGGGAACCCAGGAACGCCAGGTTGCCCATGCGCACGCGGCGGCCGTTGTCTTCTTCGATCAGCGACACAGCGCGCAAAACATCAAAGTCGTGGATGCCTTTGGCACGCAGCGAGTCAATGTGCTGGGCGTTGATCAGGTAGATGATCTGCATGTGCCGCGGCAGCATGCGCTCCATCAAACCTACCGGCCAGGTTTCCAGCGCTTCGGGCAGCAGGGTGTGGTTGGTATACGAAAGGGTCTCGACGGTGACATCCCACGCGGCTTCCCAGGGAATGTCATGCAGGTCGACCAGCTGGCGCATCAACTCGGCCACGGCGATGGACGGGTGGGTGTCGTTGAGTTGGATGGCGGCGTGCTCGCCCAGGCTCAGTACCGAACCGTGCATGTTTTTGTGGCGACGCAACAAGTCCTGCAGGGACGCGGAAACGAAGAAATATTCCTGGCGCAGGCGCAGTTCCTGCCCTGCTTCGGTGCTGTCGGCCGGGTAAAGCACGCGGGAGATGCTTTCGGCACGGGCCACTTCGGCGACAGCGCCCAAATGGTCACCGGCGTTGAAGCGCTCCAGGTGCAGGTCTTCTACGGCGCGCGCACGCCAAAGGCGCAGGGTGTTGACGCTGGCGCCGCGCCAACCGACGACCGGCGTGTCATAGGCCACGGCGCGCACGGTTTCGTTGGGCGACCATACCTGGATCATCTTGCCGGAGGCGTCCGCCACGGTTTCGACACTGCCGCCAAAGCCAATCGGGTAAATCACCTCGGCGCGTTCGAATTCCCAAGGGTTACCGAAATCCAGCCAGCGCTCGGTCTGTTCCTGCTGCCAACCGTCGACAATCGCTTGGCGGAACAAGCCGTGTTCATAACGGATGCCATAGCCGTGGCCAGCAATGCCGAGGGTCGACATGCTTTCCATAAAGCACGCCGCCAGACGGCCCAGGCCACCATTGCCGAGCGCCGCGTCGGGCTCCAGCAGGCGGATGCGCTCCAGGTCGACGCCCAGCTCCGACAGCGCTTCGCGCGCGATCTCCAGCACACCCAGGTTGCTCAGGCTGTCATAGAGCAGACGGCCGATGAGAAATTCCAGGGACAGGTAATAAACGCGCTTCTGGCCTTTGCGATAAATACGCCGCGTGTGGTCCATCCAGTGGTCGACCATCTGGTCGCGCGCGGCCAGGGCAATGGCTTCGAACCAGTCATGGTCGAAGGCGTGATCCGGGTCCTTGCCCACCGCGTAGGTGAGTTTGGTCAAGACAGCATCGCGGAATGCGGCTACCTCTGCTTCTCGTGCAAGCGGTTCCTGAGACATCGGTGCGACCTCGGGCGAGATTGAAGGAGTTGCTAGAGCCTAGTCGGTCTGACAGACGGTAGACGTGCTGGTTCGGCAGTTTTTTAACTCATTGGCCTGTGGCTGAATTTGATGCAGGGGTCGTGCCCGATCAGGCCCTGGCCAAACCTTTGAGCTGAAACCTGCAAAATATTGTTCAAAAAACCACCAATCCCGGTATGATCGCGCGCCCGGATAACGCCCCACCTTGGAACCTTGATGAAGCCTCAACTGATCGCCGCCGCGGAACTCGACCGTCTAGAGACCTGGCAGAAATACTCCGCCCATATGTGCGGCGGCTGCGTGTCCAGCTGCTGCACGCTGCCGGTGGAGGTGAAGATCAAGGACCTGATCCGCATTGGCATCGTCGATGAGTTCGAGCGCGGCGATCCGCCGAAGAACATCGCCAAGCGTTTGCAGAAAGAAGGCATCGTCGAGCGCTACAACAACAAGTCCGAAATTTTCACCCTGCAGCGCATGAGCAACAACGACTGCCTGTACCTGGATCGTAAGACGCGCTTTTGCACTATTTATGACAAGCGCCCGGATACCTGCCGCAATCACCCGAAAATCGGGCCGCGGCCAGGGTATTGCGCGTACAAGCCCAAGGAAGTGGTGCGCGAGACCAACTTCAAGACCCTCGACAAGTTCTAAGTTTTTGATCGTTCCCACGCTCTGCGTGGGAATGCAGCTGTGGACGCTCTGCGTCCGCTCTTGAAAGCAGGACGCGGAGCGTCCCACGCGGCGTTCCCACGCGGAGCGTGGGAACGATCACAACACACAGACTGCAGGCATAAAAAAACGCCCCCGGCCTTTCGACCGGGGGCGTTTTCATTCAGCCTGAGTTAACTCAGTTCTTGGCTTTCTTGGCTGCGCGGGTACGCTCGCCTTCGTCCAGGATCTTCTTACGCAGGCGGATCGACTTAGGCGTGACTTCGCACAGCTCGTCGTCCTGGATGAATTCCAGGGCCTGTTCCAGGGTGAAGCGAACAGGTGGAACCAGAGCGATGGTTTCGTCTTTGCCCGAAGCACGCATGTTGTCGAGCTTCTTGCCTTTGGTTGGGTTGACGCCCATGTCGTTGTCACGGCTGTTCAGACCAACGATCTGGCCGTTGTAGATCTCTTGACCGTGTTCAACGAACAGCTTGCCACGCGCCTGGAGAGTTTCCAGGGAGTAGGTCAGCGCCTTGCCGGTTTCTACCGATACCAGAACACCGTTCTGACGGCCGGACATGTCGCCGGACTTCATGGTGTCGTAGCGATCGAAGATCGAGGTCAGGATGCCAGCACCGTTGGTCAGGGTCAGGAACTGGTTACGGAAACCGATCAGACCACGAGCAGGGATGTTGTATTCCAGACGTACACGGCCTTTGCCATCCGGCACCATGTTGGTCAGGTCGCCCTTACGCAGGCCCATCTCTTCCATGACCTTGCCCTGGGATTCTTCAGGGGTGTCGATGGTGACGTTTTCGAACGGTTCCTGCTTCACGCCGTCAACCTGACGGATGATCACTTCAGGACGACCAACACCCATTTCGAAGCCTTCGCGACGCATGGTTTCGATCAGTACCGAGAGGTGCAGCTCACCACGGCCGGAAACCTTGAACTTGTCAGCCGAGTCGCCTTCTTCAACGCGCAGAGCAACGTTGTACAGCAGCTCCTTATCCAGACGTTCCTTGATGTTACGGGAGGTCACGAACTTGCCTTCTTTACCGCAGAAAGGCGAGTCGTTTACCTGGAAGGTCATGGAAACGGTTGGCTCGTCAACGGTCAGAGGCTTCATCGCCTCGACGTTGTCCGGCTGGCACAGGGTGTCGGAGATGAACAGCGAGTCCATACCGCTCACGCATACGATGTCGCCAGCGAAAGCTTCTTCAACGTCTACACGGTGCAGACCGTGGTGACCCATCAGCTTCAGGATACGACCGTTACGCTTCTTGCCGTCAGCGCCGATAGCGACAACCGGGGTGTTCGGCTTGACGCTACCACGAGCGATACGGCCAACGCCGATAACACCCAGGAAGCTGTTGTAGTCCAGTGCCGAGATTTGCATCTGGAACGGGCCTTCACGGTCGACTTTCGGTGCTGGTACGTTGTCGACGATCGACTGGTACAGCGGAGTCATGTCTTCAGCCATGTCGGTGTGGTCAAGACCAGCAATACCGTTCAGGGCCGAGGCGTAGATGACTTGGAAGTCCAGCTGTTCTTCGGTAGCACCCAGGTTGTCGAACAAGTCGAAGATCTGGTCCAGAACCCAGTCCGGACGCGCGCCTGGACGGTCAACCTTGTTGATGCACACGATCGGACGCAGGCCGGCTTCGAAAGCCTTCTTGGTCACGAAACGGGTTTGCGGCATAGGGCCGTCTTGAGCGTCAACCAGCAGCAGAACGGAGTCAACCATCGACATTACGCGTTCTACTTCGCCGCCGAAGTCGGCGTGGCCCGGGGTATCCACGATGTTGATGTGGTAGCCGTTCCAGTTGATAGCGGTGTTTTTTGCCAGGATGGTAATACCGCGCTCTTTTTCCTGGTCGTTGGAGTCCATCACGCGCTCGTCGTTGAGCTCGTTGCGCTCCAGGGTGCCGGATTGACGCAGGAGTTTGTCTACCAGGGTGGTTTTACCATGGTCAACGTGAGCAATGATGGCGATGTTACGTAGATTTTCGATCACTTGTGTATCTCGATCAGAGGATTCGGTGTGCTGACAGGTCGTGGCAGCGATTAACAGTAGAGTCAGGCCTTGCCGTTACAGCTTGACGGCAGAGTCGGGGGGCCGGTGACGCAGGCCACAGGCAAACAGCCCCGGGCTCTTAGCTCGGTCGATAAACGCGCACATTGGCATGCCCCTCACTGAGCAAATGGTGGGCATGCAGGCGACTCATCACGCCTTTGTCGCAATACAACAGGTACTGACGGCTGTTATCCAGTTCCTTGAAACGCGCGTTCAGTGCGTAGAACGGCAGCGCTTGCACGTCGATGCCAGCGATTTCCAGCGGCTCATCTTCGGCGGCATCCGGGTGACGGATGTCGATGACGATCTGGCCGGCCAGAGCTTCGCTGACTTCTTCGATCTGCACATCCTGGCCCAATTCGTCGATCACTCGATCGATTGGCACCAGCTTGGCGTTCTCGAGCGCACGCTCCAGAATCGCCATGTCGAATTCTTTTTCTTCATGCTCCACGCGGTGACGCTTGGCGTGGGTCTTGGGGTTCACCGAAATGACCCCGCAGTACTCAGGCATATGCTTGGCAAAGTCGGCGGTGCCGATTTGCTCTGCCAGGTCGATGATGTCCTGCTTGTGGCTGGCGATCAGCGGGCGTAGCACCAGCTTCTCGGTCACGCAGTCAATGATCGACAGGTTCGGCAGCGTCTGGCTGGAGACCTGAGAAATCGCTTCGCCGGTCACCAGGGCGTCGATCTGCAATTGATCGGCGATTCGGGACGCAGCGCGCAACATCATACGCTTCAATACTACGCCCATATGACTGTTATCGACTTTGCCGAGAATTTCGCCCAGCACTTCCTCGAACGGTACGCTTACAAATAGCACGCGTTGGGAGCTACCGTATTTCTTCCAGATAAAGTGCGCGACTTCCATCACGCCCAATTCATGTGCACGCCCGCCCAGGTTAAAGAAGCAGAAATGGCTCATCAGGCCGCGACGCATGATCTGGTAGGCCGCCACCGTGGAATCGAAACCGCCGGACATCAATACCAGGGTCTGTTCCAGGGCACCCAGCGGGTAGCCGCCGATGCTGTTGTGCTGGCTGTGGATCACAAACAACCGTTGGTCGCGAATTTCCATGCGCACTTCAATTTGCGGCGCTTTGAGGGAAATTCCAGCGGCGCCGCACTCACGACGCAGCTTGCTGCCAACGTATTTCTCGACGTCCATGGAGCTGAACGGGTGCTTGCCGGCACGCTTGCAACGCACCGAAAAAATCTTGCCTTCAAGCGCACTGCCGTAGTGCTGCTTGCACTTTTCGGTGATGTCGTCGAAATCGCCCAGCGGGTACTCATCCACCTGCAGGAAATGCGCGATGCCCGGCATGCAGCTCAGGCGCTCGGTCATGTCCTTCAAGGCTTTGGCGTCGGTAATGCGGGTTTCCAGCTCGAGGTTGTCCCACACGCCGTTCACCACCACAGCCGGGTCCAGGTCACGGAGCACGGCACGGATGTTCTTGGCCAACTGACGGATGAAACGCGTCCGTACCGGTCGGCTTTTGATGGTGATCTCGGGGAAGACTTTAACGATTAATTTCATGGAAACAGCGCGCGCCGGGCCTGCTGAAAAAGGGGGGCGCGGATTATAGCGGAAATCGCTCAAGGTTTAACCAGTTAATATGCATTGCACATGCAATGCACCAAAACGGGTCATTTACCCAAATAAACGCTACATTGCAGTGCGCGATTTATGCCGTTTTTGCCGATTGCACCGTTATAGGGGCCATTTTGAGGCAAAACGGCCATGTTGGCGCACTGGCATGCAATTTGCTCTCTTGTGAGGCAGGTTGCCTTGGCGGAGTATCCGCGCCGGCATCACCCAAATTCTAAGGGCTAACTCCACTACCCCAAGCCCGAAGCCACCCGGAGGACACCATGTCGAAGTCGGTTCAACTCATCAAAGATCATGACGTTAAATGGATTGATCTGCGCTTCACGGACACAAAAGGCACTCAGCACCACGTGACCATGCCGGCTCGCGATGCGCTGGAAGATGACTTCTTCGAAGTCGGCAAGATGTTCGACGGTTCCTCCATTGCCGGCTGGAAAGGCATCGAAGCCTCCGACATGATCCTGCTGCCAGACGACAGCACCGCCGTACTCGACCCGTTCACCGAAGAGCCAACCCTGATCCTGGTGTGCGACATCATCGAGCCTTCGACCATGCAAGGCTATGACCGCGACCCACGCGCCATCGCCCACCGTGCCGAGGAATACCTGAAGTCCACCGGTATCGGCGACACCGCATTCTTCGGCCCTGAGCCAGAGTTCTTCATCTTCGACTCGGTGAAGTTCAAATCCGACATCTCCGGCTCCATGTTCAAGATTTTCTCCGAGCAAGGCTCGTGGATGTCCGACCAGGACGTGGAAGGCGGTAACAAAGGCCACCGTCCAGGCGTGAAAGGCGGCTACTTCCCAGTACCACCGTTCGACTTCGACCACGAAATCCGTACCTCCATGTGCAACGCACTGGAAGAAATGGGCCAGACCGTTGAAGTTCACCACCACGAAGTGGCGACTGCCGGCCAGAACGAAATCGGCGTGAAATTCAACACGCTGGTGAAGAAGGCTGACGAAGTTCAAACCCTGAAATACTGCGTGCACAACGTTGCCGATGCCTATGGCCGCACCGCTACCTTCATGCCTAAGCCGCTGTACGGCGATAACGGCTCGGGCATGCACGTTCACGTATCGATTTCCAAAGACGGCAAGAACACCTTCGCTGGCGAAGGCTATGCCGGCCTGTCCGATACCGCCCTGTACTTCATCGGCGGCATCATCAAGCACGGCAAAGCGCTGAACGGCTTCACCAACCCGTCGACCAACTCCTACAAGCGTCTGGTCCCAGGTTTTGAAGCGCCGGTGATGCTGGCCTACTCGGCACGCAACCGCTCCGCCTCGATCCGTATTCCTTACGTCAACAGCCCTAAAGGCCGTCGTATCGAAGCGCGCTTCCCAGACCCGGCTGCCAACCCTTACCTGGCCTTCGCCGCCCTGATGATGGCCGGCCTGGACGGTATCCAGAACAAGATCCACCCTGGCGACGCCGCCGACAAAAACTTGTACGACCTGCCGCCTGAAGAGGCCAAAGAGATCCCACAAGTGTGCGGCAGCCTGAAAGAAGCCCTGGAAGAGCTGGACAAGGGCCGTGCGTTCCTGACCAAAGGCGGCGTTTTCAGCGACGACTTCATCGACGCTTACATCGCCCTGAAAAGCGAAGAAGAAATCAAAGTACGTACCTTCGTACACCCACTGGAATACGAGCTGTACTACAGCTGCTGATCCGGTAGCGCTGCTTAAGGTAGCGTGATGAAAAAGGCCTCCTTCGGGAGGTCTTTTTTTTGCCTGGGCGTTACGCTACGCCAGCTCTGCAAACCCAATCAACGTGTGGGAGCTGGCTTGCCTGCGATAGCGCACTGCCGGCCACCTGCTGTATCACTGACACACCGTCATCGCGGGCACGCCCGCTCCCACAGGAGATCACCTTTGAGATATCGACTTGTATTTGCCCTGCTGTTCATCAGTGCCAGTGCGAGCGCTGCGCCGCCTACGCTCGAACCCTTGCTCAACAGCATCGCCGAACGCCTGGAGATTGCCGACCAGGTGGCGCTGAGCAAATGGGACAGCCACAAGCCCGTGGAGGACAAGAAGCGCGAACAAGAGGTGATCGCCAGCGTTACGGCCCAGGCATCTGGTTACAAGCTGGACCCGGCCGCTGCTGAGCAGTTTTTCGCCGCGCAGATCGAAGCCAATAAACTGGTGCAATACACCCACCTGTCCGACTGGCAGTTCCAAGGCAAAGCCCCCGACGATCCACGCCCGGACCTGGTCCAGCAGATCCGCCCGCGATTGGACGAGCTGCAAAAAAGGCTGTTGCAGCAGTTGACCGACTTCACTCCACAGCGCACCGACCCGCAGTGCCCGCAATGGCTGGCCGAGGCCGTGCACGAACCGCTGAATGATCCGCTGCGCCAACTGGCGATGATCCGCGCCACCGCCGAGCTTTGCATCTATAAAGGTTAAAAGGACTGCAAATCCAATTAAAAATGTGGGAGCTGGCTTGCCTGCGATAACGGTGTTGAATGCACCACAGCTATCGCAAGCAAGCCAGCTCCCACACTGACTGCGATTTGCCTTCAAGCTTCAGTTGCTGAACAACCTTCACAAAACCGCACTATATTGGTGCGATAGCCTGCACCCTTCTCAAGTGCCCAGCCCATTTTGGTTCGAAACTTCCCGTTCAAGCTGGCAGAACGCCACAGTTTCGCGCCTAAACCCCTTATTTCAGGGGGTTAGCGCTTCTTTTCGGAGCCTTGGTTTGGTTTTTGCATTTTCCTTGTATCAGCGTGTGCCTCAAGCCCGCGCCTTGCTCCAAAAGAGGTCCCGATGACCATCAGCGATGCACTGCACCGTTTGTTACTCGACAACCTGACCACCGCGACCATCCTGCTCAATGCCGACCTGCGTCTTGAGTACATGAACCCGGCGGCGGAGATGCTCCTGGCCATCAGCGGCCAGCGCAGCCATGGGCAGTTCATCAGCGAATTGTTCACCGAGTCGGCCGAAGCCTTGAGCTCGTTGCGCCAGGCCGTGGAGCAGGCTCATCCGTTTACCAAGCGCGAAGCGATGCTCACCGCACTCACTGGGCAGACGTTGACCGTCGACTACGCGGTGACCCCGATCCTGAGCAATGGCGCGACCCTGCTGCTGCTCGAAGTCCACCCCCGCGACCGCCTGCTGCGCATCACCAAGGAGGAAGCGCAGCTGTCCAAGCAGGAAACCAGCAAGATGCTGGTGCGCGGCCTCGCCCATGAGATCAAGAACCCGCTGGGCGGTATTCGCGGCGCGGCACAGTTGTTGTCCCGCGAGCTGCCAGACGAGCACCTCAAGGACTACACCAACGTCATCATCGAAGAAGCCGACCGCCTGCGTAACCTGGTGGACCGCATGCTCGGCTCCAACAAGCTGCCGTCCCTGGCGATGACCAACGTGCATGAGGTGCTGGAGCGCGTCTGCCAACTGGTCGAGGCCGAAAGCCAAGGCTGCATCACCTTGGTGCGCGACTACGACCCAAGCATTCCCGACGTGTTGATCGACCGCGAACAGATGATCCAGGCGGTGCTCAACATCGTGCGCAACGCCATGCAGGCCATCAGCAGCCAGAACGAGCTGCGCCTGGGCCGCATCAGCCTGCGCACCCGCGCCCTGCGCCAGTTCACCATTGGCCATGTGCGCCATCGCCTGGTGACCAAGGTCGAGATCATCGACAACGGCCCCGGCATTCCTGCGGAGTTGCAGGAAACCATCTTCTTTCCCATGGTCAGCGGCCGCCCGGACGGTACCGGGCTGGGCCTGGCCATTACCCAGAACATCATCAGCCAGCACCAGGGCCTGATCGAATGTGAGAGCCACCCCGGCCACACCACGTTCTCGATCTTCCTGCCATTGGAACAAGGAGCCCCCACGACATGAGCCGTAGTGAAACTGTCTGGATCGTCGACGACGACCGTTCTATCCGCTGGGTCCTCGAAAAAGCCTTGCAACAAGAAGGCATGACCACCCAGAGCTTCGACAGCGCCGATGGGGTGATGAGCCGCCTGGCACGCCAGCAGCCGGATGTGATCATTTCCGATATTCGCATGCCTGGGGCCAGTGGCCTGGACTTGCTGGCGCGCATTCGCGAGCAGCATCCGCGCTTGCCGGTGATCATCATGACCGCCCACTCGGACCTGGACAGCGCTGTCGCGTCTTATCAGGGCGGCGCCTTTGAATACCTGCCCAAGCCATTCGACGTGGATGAGGCGGTGGCGCTGGTCAAGCGCGCCAACCAGCACGCCCAGGAACAACAGAACCAGGAAGCCCCGCCAACCCTGACCCGCACCCCGGAAATCATCGGGGAAGCACCGGCGATGCAGGAAGTGTTTCGCGCCATCGGGCGCTTGAGCCATTCCAACATCACCGTACTGATCAACGGCGAATCGGGGACCGGTAAAGAGCTGGTGGCCCATGCGCTGCACCGCCACAGCCCACGGGCGGCCTCGCCGTTTATCGCACTGAACATGGCGGCGATTCCCAAGGATTTGATGGAGTCCGAGCTGTTCGGCCATGAAAAAGGCGCATTCACCGGCGCGGCTAACCTGCGTCGCGGACGCTTTGAACAGGCGGACGGCGGCACACTGTTCCTCGATGAGATCGGCGACATGCCGGCCGATACCCAGACTCGCTTGCTGCGCGTGCTGGCTGACGGTGAATTCTACCGTGTGGGCGGGCATACGCCGGTCAAGGTGGATGTGCGCATCATCGCGGCCACCCACCAGAACCTGGAAACCCTGGTGCATGCGGGTAAATTCCGTGAGGACTTGTTCCACCGCCTCAACGTGATCCGCATCCACATCCCGCGCATGTCGGACCGTCGCGAAGACATCCCCACCCTCGCCCGCCACTTCCTCAGCCGCGCCGCCCTGGAGCTGGCTGTGGAACCCAAGCTGCTCAAAAGCGAGACCGAGGAATACCTCAAGAACCTGCCGTGGCCCGGCAACGTTCGCCAGCTGGAGAACACCTGCCGCTGGATCACCGTGATGGCCTCCGGGCGAGAAGTACACATCAGCGACCTGCCGCCGGAGCTGCTGAGCCTGCCGCAGGACTCGGCACCCGTGACCAACTGGGAACAGGCGCTGCGCCAATGGGCCGACCAGGCCTTGGCACGCGGCCAGTCGAACCTGCTGGACAGCGCCGTGCCGGCGTTCGAGCGGATCATGATCGAGACTGCGTTGAAACACACTGCCGGCCGCCGCCGCGATGCCGCCGTGCTGCTGGGCTGGGGGCGTAATACCCTGACGCGCAAGATCAAGGAATTGGGGATGAAGGTGGATGGTGGGGATGATGATGAGGGTGATGAGGCCTGAACCCCAAGACCACTGAAAGCCCAGTGTGGGAGCCGGGCTTGCCCGCGATGGCGGTGTGCCAGTCACCCGATATAGGGCTGACACACCGCTATCGCAGTCAAGCCAGCTCCCACATTTGTTTTGTGCAATGCCAGCAGACTGTGCACCGCTTCAATGCACGATGAACCGCCATTGAGCACAGACCCGAAACCTCACAGAGCGCTTTCGCTGCGAAGTTCATAACCGTAGAAACAACCAAAGCCCCGTATTCCGGGGCTTTGCGCTTTTTGGCATTTTTTTCAAGCCGCAATTGCAAGTTTTGGCACGCCCCCTGCAATAACCCTTGTACTACCCAGTTTCGGGGACCTTGGTACAGGCAGGCCGAGAATCCCCTCTTTAACACCGAAGCCTCAGGCTTCACCCCGTTTTGGGAGCCCTGGTACAGGCAGGCCGGGAACTCCCTCTTTTATTGCTCTTGGAGATGGATCTCCAGCCGCCAGCGGCCATCAACCTCTGCACCGCTCCACTCCCCACGCAACGGCCGGGCCGCTACCAGGTTCAGCAGCAAGCCAGCATCGGTCTTGCGTATGCGCCAATTCACGTCCTTGGCATTGACCTTGAGCTGCCCGCTGGCAGCCTTGCCCTGGGCGTCAAACAGCAGCGCCACGGTGCCGTCGATATGCTCGCCGTGCAGCTTGGGTTCGTTGTTGAACCACACCACCAAGCCATCCGCCGCAGGTTCTACCTGTTGCAGTTCAAGCGGTTCGGGGGTGGTCAAGCGGCCGATCATCAAGCCAATCATCAAGCCGACAATCGCCAATGAGCCCAACACCCTCGGCAATAGCTTCGGTCTCGGGTCGTCTTCGGGGGTAGAATGCAGCGCATCTTTGCCTTCGGAGCCGTGCATGTTTCACGTCATCCTTTTTCAACCAGAAATTCCGCCGAATACCGGCAACGTTATCAGGCTGTGCGCCAACAGTGGCTGCCACCTGCATTTGATCGAGCCTTTAGGCTTTGACATGGACGACAAGCGCCTGCGCCGTGCCGGGCTGGACTACCACGAGTACGCCACCCTCAAGCGCCATGCCGACCTCGCCAGTTGCCTGGAGAGCCTGGGCCACCCACGGCTGTTCGCGTTCACCACCAAGGGCTCGCGGCCGTTTCATGATGCCAGCTTTGCCGAGGGCGACGCGTTTCTGTTCGGCCCGGAGAGCCGAGGCCTGCCGGCCGAGGTGCTTGACGCGTTGCCCGATGGCCATCGCCTGCGCTTGCCGATGCGTGAAGGCTGCCGCAGCCTGAACCTGTCCAACACCGTGGCCGTCGCCGTCTATGAAGGCTGGCGCCAACTGGGCTTTAAATAACACCGCATAACAAATGTGGGAGCGGGCTTGTGTGGGAGCCGGGCTTGCCCGCGATGCAGGCACCTCGGTGTGTCAGTCACACCGCAGTGATGCTATCGCAGGCAAGCCAGCTCCCACACAAGCCCGCTCCCACATTTTAGAACGGCGTCGTTCAGAACATTACTGAACGGTCGGCGCGCCTTCTTGTTGCATGCGCTGCAGCTCTTGGGCGTACAGGGCATCGAAGTTCACCGGCGCCAGCATCAGGGCCGGGAACGAGCCACGGGTAACCAGGCTGTCCAGGGTCTCACGGGCATACGGGAACAGGATGTTCGGGCAGAACGCGCCCAGGGTGTGGCTCATGGACGCTTCGTCCAGGCCCTGGATCAGGAAGATACCGGCCTGTTGCACTTCAGCGATGAAAGCGACTTCTTCACCATTCTTGACGGTGACCGACAAGGTCAGCACGACTTCGTGGAAGTCACCTTCCAGGGATTTCTGACGGGTGTTCAGGTCCAGCGCAACGCTTGGGGTCCACTCCTGACGGAAGATGGCCGGGCTTTTTGGCGCTTCGAACGACAGGTCACGCACGTAGATCCGCTGCAGCGAGAACTGTGGGCCTTGGTCTTGCGCTGCTTCGGTGTTCTGTTGATCAGTCATCGCAGATCCTTCTTTATCTTGGGGTTCTTAAGGGTTTAGGAGTCAGACGGACAGCAGCGCATCAAGTTTACCGGCGCGCTCCAGGGCAAACAGGTCGTCGCAACCACCGATGTGCCGGGTGCCGATCCAGATCTGCGGGACCGACGTGCGGCCGGCTTTCTGGGCCATTTCGGCGCGCACCTGGGGCTTGCCATCGACCTTGATCTCTTCGAAGGCAACGCCCTTTTTCTCAAGCAAGGCCTTGGCCCGCATGCAGTAAGGGCACCAATCGCTGGAATACACGACAACCTGGCTCATATCACTTCACCAACGGCAGGTTATCGCCACGCCAGCTGCTGATACCACCCGACAGCTTGGCAGCGGTGAAGCCGGTCTTGAGCATCTCGCGGGCGTGGGTGCCCGAGTGCTGGCCTTGGGCGTCGACCAGGATAATGGTCTTGGCCTTGTATTTTTCCAGCTCGGCCAAGCGCGCGATCAGCTTGTCCTGAGGAATGTTCAGGGCGCCAACGATATGGCCGGCGGCATAATCCTTGGCCGGGCGAATATCGACGACGACGGCCTCATCCTTGTTGACCAGCGCGGTCAGCTCCGACGTGCTCAGGCTGCGACCACCGCGGCTCAGTTCATGAGCGATCAGCAGCGCCAGCAGGATGACGAAGGCGCCCACAAGCAGGTAGTGGGCAGTGGCAAATGCAATCAGGTGATCAACCATCAAGGAGGTTCCAGGGCGTTAAAATGGCGGTAAGTATACACAGCCGCCAGGGGGGGCCAACCCCCGTAAAGCGGTGACGTGGTTGGAACTTCGCTTTAAACTGCCACTCCCTTTTCAATTGTCTTCCTTTATTAACGCCGCGAGAGGATCTATGACTACCACGCCTAAACCTTTGGTCCTGATAATTCTCGATGGCTTCGGACACAGTGAAAGCCACCACGACAACGCGGTTTACTCGGCCAACAAGCCAGTACTGGACCGTCTGACCGCCACGGTGCCTAACGGCCTGATCTCAGGTTCCGGCATGGACGTGGGCTTGCCGGACGGCCAGATGGGCAACTCGGAAGTCGGCCACATGAACCTCGGCGCCGGACGAGTGGTGTACCAGGACTTCACCCGTGTCACCAAAGCGATCCGCGATGGCGAGTTCTTCGAGAACCCGACCATCTGCGCGGCGGTTGATAAAGCCGTTGCCGCCGGCAAGGCCGTACACTTCATGGGCCTGTTGTCGGACGGCGGTGTACACAGCCACCAGGATCACCTGGTCGCTATGGCCGAACTGGCGTTCAAGCGCGGCGCTGACAAAATCTACCTGCACGCCTTCCTCGACGGCCGCGACACGCCGCCCAAAAGCGCGCAATCCTCTATCGAACTGCTGGACGCCACCTTCGCCGCTCTGGGCAAGGGCCGTATCGCCAGCCTGGTGGGCCGCTACTTCGCCATGGACCGCGACAACCGTTGGGACCGAGTCTCTCAAGCCTACAACCTGATCGTCGACGGCCAGGCCGAATTCAACGCGGCCACCGCCCAGGAAGGTCTGGAAGCAGCCTACGCCCGTGGCGAGAGCGATGAGTTCGTCAAGGCCACCACCATCGGCGAGCCGGTGAAGGTCGAAGACGGCGACGCCGTGGTGTTCATGAACTTCCGCGCCGACCGTGCCCGTGAGCTGAGCCATGTGTTTGTCGATGAAGGCTTCAAGGACTTCGAACGCGCGCGCCAGCCGAAGGTCGAGTTCGTCATGCTCACCCAATACGCCGCCAACATCCCGGCCCCTTCGGCGTTCGCGCCGGGCAGCCTGGAGAACGTGCTGGGCGACTACCTGGCCAAGAACGGCAAGACCCAGCTGCGCATCGCCGAAACCGAGAAATACGCCCACGTGACGTTCTTCTTCTCCGGTGGCCGCGAAGAGCCGTTCCCCGGCGAAGAGCGCATTCTGATCCCGTCACCAAAAGTCGCGACCTACGACTTGCAGCCGGAAATGAGCGCGCCGGAAGTCACCGACAAGATCGTCGATGCCATTGATAACCAGCGTTATGACGTGATCGTGGTCAACTACGCCAACGGCGACATGGTTGGCCACAGCGGCAACCTGGAAGCGGCGGTCAAGGCAGTTGAATGCCTGGACTTGTGCGTTGGCCGCATTGTCGACGCGCTGGAAAAAGTCGGCGGCGAAGCGCTGATCACCGCCGACCATGGCAACTGCGAACAGATGTCCGACGAATCCACCGGCCAGGCGCACACCGCCCACACCACCGAGCCGGTGCCGTTCATCTATGTTGGCAAACGTGACCTGAAAGTGCGTGAAGGTGGCGTGCTGGCGGATGTGGCGCCGACCATGCTCAAGCTGATGGGGCTGGAGCAGCCGAAGGAGATGACCGGCACCTCGATCCTGGTCTGATCCAAAGTACGCCACAAACCAATGTGGGAGCGGGCTTGCCCGCTCCCACATTGGTTTGTGGCGCTTTGAGAGATATCTTTTTGCCATACCAGCACCACTCGGCACCTATCTTGCCCACCAGCCCCAATTGGGCGTTTTTTTTGCAGCGCTTGGCGGGCATACTAGGCCGTCCTTTTCCCCTGGTGTCGCCCGCCTCTATGCTTCGCGCCTTGATAACCCTTGCTCTTGTCTGCCTGCTCCAACCGGCGTTTGCCGATGAGCGCGCACAAACCCAACAACAGTTGGACGCTACGCGTCAGGACATTACCGAGCTGAAAAAGCTGCTCGGCAAGCTCCAGGAAGAAAAATCCGGGGTGCAGAAAGACCTGCGCGGCACGGAAACCGAAATGGGCAAGCTGGAGAAGCAGGTCCAGGAGCTGCAAAAAGAACTAAAGAAGAGCGAGTCGGAACTGGAGCGACTCGACGCTGAGAAAAAAAAACTCCAGAGCGCACGCGTTGAACAGCAACGTCTGATCGCGATCCAGGCCCGTGCCGCGTACCAGAGCGGCCGCCAGGAGTACCTCAAGCTGCTGCTCAACCAGCAGAATCCGGAAAAATTCGCCCGTACCCTCACCTATTACGATTACCTGAGCCAGGCGCGCCTGGCGCAATTGAAGGGGTTTAACGAAACCCTGCGTCAATTGGCCAATGTCGAACAGGAAATCGCCGACCAGCAATCCCAGCTACTCGACCAGAAAACCGCCCTCGACACCCAGCGCGACCAGCTCGATAAAGTACGCAAGGAACGCCAGCAGGCCCTGGCCAAGCTCAACAGCGACGTAAAAGCCCGCGACGCCAAGCTCCAGGCCCGCGAGCAGGACCAGGCCGACCTGGCCAAAGTCCTCAAGACCATCGAAGAAACCCTGGCCCGCCAGGCACGCGAGGCCGAAGAAGCGCGGCAAAAAGCGCTGATCGCCCAGCAGGAAGCCGAAAAAAAGCGTCAGCGTGAGGCCGAACTGGCTGCCACCACCGACGCTCCGGCCCCGCGCAAACCCGCGCGCGCAGCCCCTGGCCCGCTGGTTTCCAGCAGTGGCGAGTCGTTCGGCGGCCCTTTTGCTTCAGCACGCGGCAAACTTCCATGGCCGGTTGATGGTCGATTACTGGCACGCTTTGGGGAAACCCGTGGCGATGACACCCGCGCCAAGTGGGATGGCGTGATGATCAGCGCCTCTGCCGGCAGCCAGGTCCACGCCGTGCATGGTGGCCGCGTGGTGTTTGCCGATTGGTTGCGGGGCGCCGGCTTGCTGGTGATTCTTGACCACGGTAATGGCTATTTGAGCCTTTACGGCCACAATCAGACATTACTCAAGTCGGCAGGTGATGTTGTAAAAGCCGGTGAATCCATCTCCACTGTCGGTAACAGTGGTGGCCAGGACACCCCGGCGCTGTACTTCGCTATTCGTCAGCAGGGCCGCCCGAGCGACCCTGCACAATGGTGCCGGTCCCAAGGATAGGGTCGCATCTACATTAGGAGTTCGTTCGACATGCTGCATTTGTCCCGCCTCACTTCGCTGGCCCTGACGATCGCCCTGGTGATCGGCGCGCCTCTGGCTTTTGCCGACCAGGCCGCACCGGCTGCACCCGCCACGGCTGCGACGACCAAGGCGCCATTGCCGCTGGACGAGCTGCGTACCTTTGCCGAGGTTATGGACCGGATCAAGGCAGCGTATGTCGAACCCGTAGACGACAAGGCCCTGCTGGAAAATGCCATCAAGGGCATGCTCAGCAACCTCGACCCGCACTCCGCCTACCTGGGCCCGGAAGATTTCGCCGAGTTGCAGGAAAGCACCAGCGGTGAGTTCGGCGGCCTTGGCATCGAAGTGGGCTCCGAAGACGGCCAGATCAAAGTGGTCTCGCCTATCGACGACACCCCGGCGTCCAAGGCCGGTATCCAGGCCGGCGACCTGATCGTGAAGATCAACGGCCAGCCAACCCGCGGCCAGACCATGACCGAAGCCGTCGACAAGATGCGCGGCAAGCTCGGCCAGAAGATCACCCTGACCCTGGTACGCGACGGCGGCAACCCGTTTGACGTGACCCTGGCCCGCGCGACCATCACGGTCAAAAGCGTGAAAAGCCAGCTGCTGGAGTCGGGCTACGGTTATATCCGTATCACCCAGTTCCAGGTCAAGACCGGCGACGAAGTGGCCAAGGCCCTGGCCAAACTGCGCAAAGACAACGGCAAGAAGCTCAACGGCATCGTGCTTGACCTGCGCAACAACCCAGGCGGCGTGTTGCAGTCGGCGGTCGAGGTGGTCGACCACTTCGTCACCAAGGGCCTGATCGTCTACACCAAGGGCCGTATCGCCAACTCCGAGTTGCGCTTCTCGGCCACCGGCAACGACCTCAGCGAGAACGTGCCACTGGCGGTATTGATCAACGGTGGCAGCGCCTCGGCTTCGGAAATCGTCGCCGGTGCCCTGCAAGACCTCAAGCGCGGCGTGCTGATGGGCACCACCAGCTTCGGCAAAGGCTCGGTGCAGACCGTATTGCCGCTGAACAACGAGCGTGCGCTGAAGATCACCACGGCGCTGTACTACACGCCCAACGGCCGCTCGATCCAGGCCCAGGGCATCGTGCCGGACATCGAAGTACGCCGCGCCAAGATCACCAACGAGATCGACGGCGAATACTACAAAGAGGCCGACCTGCAAGGTCACCTGGGCAATGGCAACGGCGGTGCCGACCAGCCAACCGGCAGCCGCGCCAAGGCCAAGCCGATGCCGCAGGACGATGACTACCAACTGGCCCAGGCACTCAGCCTGCTCAAGGGCTTGAGCATCACCCGCAGCCGTTGATCATGCGCCTTGCCCTGATCCTCGCTGTGCTGTGCAGCCTGGCAGGGGTCGCTCAAGCGGCCCCTGCCGGCGAACCGCACAAAGCCTACCTGACACTGATCATCGACGACCTGGGGCAAAACCTGCCTCGGGATCGCCGCGTGCTCGCGCTACCCGGCCCGGTGACCGCCGCCATCATGCCGGACACGCCCCACGCCGCCGAATTCGCCCGTGAGGCCCATAAGGCTGGCAAGATCGTGATCCTGCACATGCCCATGGACCCGGCCACCGGCCCATTCGCCTGGCACCCTGAGCTGTCGATCGAAGAACTGGGCAAGCGCCTGGACGCCGCGTTCGACGCAGTGCCCTACACCGCCGGCATCAACAACCACATGGGCAGCCGCATGACCGCACAACCGGCGGCGATGGCTTGGCTGATGGGTGAGTTGCAACGGCGCCACAAGTTCTTCGTCGACAGCCGCACCAGCGCGCAGACCGTTGCCGCCGCCGAGGCGCAGAAGATCGGTTTGGCCCATGTGTCGCGGGATGTATTTCTCGACGACGAACGCACCGAAGCGGCGATTACCACGCAGTTGCAAACCGCGATCAAACTGGCGCACAAGCAGGGCTCGGCGGTGATGATCGGGCACCCTTACCCGCAGACCCTGGCGGTGCTGGAGCGCGAATTGCCCAAGCTCAAGGCGCAAGGCGTGGAGTGGATCGATATCAAATTGATGATCAGCGTGCGCAGTAACCGGGCGATGGCCGGGCATGGCAAGAACGGCATCTACCGCTGACGCCCCCCCCTGTAGGAGCGAGCTCGCTCGCGAAAAACTTGAGACCGCCGCGTACCCCCTGGATACCCGCGTCATCGTTGACGTCCTTCGCGAGCAAGCTCGCTCCTACAGGTAGTTGGCCATGATCTGGTCGATAAGGCCTTCTTCACGCAACTGGTCCAGCGCGGACTGAAGCTTGGCCACCACCTCATCCGGCACGTCCTTGTTCAACGCCAGGTAAAGCTGCGCACTGTTGAAGCGCAATACTGTCTTGAGCCCGTTCACACCCACTTGCCGCGCCAGGTAACGTCCTGCAGGATCGCCAGTGGCCCACAGGTCGATCTGGCCCTCCATGAGCTTTTGCGCATTGTCCTGGTCACGCAAGGCAACAATCGGCTTGAGCCCCTGCTTGTCCAGGCTTTCGGCAATGGCGTCGCCTTTGTAGGCGCCGATCCTGTAGCGGCGCGCCTGCTCAAGGTTTTCCAGTTGGATCTTGCTGTCGGCCTTGGCCAATAGCACCCAATCGTCCGGGCCGATGGGGCCGACCCATTTGAACAAGGCTTCACGGTCTGGCAACCGCGCCATCACAAACACGCCGTAACCCGGCTTTTCCAGGGCGAGTTTGTAGATTCGCTCCCAAGGGAAACGCAGGGTCAGGTTGTAGGAAATGCCGGCACGTTTGAAGGTTTCGCGCATGATGTCTACGGCGATGCCTTCGATGTTCTCGTCCTTTGCGAAGTTCTTGCCGTTTTTCGCCATGTTGTAGGGCGGGAAATTTTCTGTCAGCAACACCAGGGAGGCGTCAGACGGTTGTTCGGCGTGTGCCGTAGCCACCATGAGCATGGAGGAACTGGCGAGGGCGAGCAGCAGGTGTTTGAACATGAAGGCTACCGGAATCCATGGCAAGCGCAGAGAGTGCCGCGAGCCTGCCATGGTGTCCAGCAGCGTTTAGCGCACGACGATACCGCGTGCGGCCATATAGGCCTTGGCCTCGGGCACGGTGTATTCGCCAAAGTGGAAAATACTCGCCGCCAGCACCGCGCTGGCGTGGCCTTCCAGTACACCATCGGCCAGGTGTTGCAGGTTGCCGACGCCACCCGATGCGATCACCGGAATGCCCAGGGCATCGCTGATGGCGCGGGTAACGCCCAGGTCGAAGCCGTTTTTCATGCCGTCCTGGTCCATGCTGGTCAGCAGGATTTCACCGGCGCCCAGGCCTTCCATCTTCATCGCCCACTCCACCGCGTCCAGCCCGGTAGGCTTGCGCCCGCCGTGGGTGAAGATCTCCCAGCGCGGGGTTTCGCCCGGGCCGGATACCTTCTTGGCGTCGATAGCCACCACGATGCATTGCGAGCCGAAGTGCTGCGCGGCTTCGCCGACAAACTCGGGGTTGAATACGGCGGCGGTGTTGATCGAGACCTTGTCTGCACCGGCATTGAGCAGGTTGCGGATGTCTTGCACGGTGCGCACGCCACCGCCCACGGTCAGTGGGATAAACACCTGGCTGGCCATGCGCTCGACGGTATGCAGCGTGGTGTCGCGGCCATCGACGCTGGCGGTGATGTCGAGAAAGGTAATCTCGTCGGCACCTTGCTCATCGTAGCGACGGGCAATTTCCACCGGGTCGCCGGCATCACGGATGTTCTCGAACTTGACGCCCTTGACCACACGACCGTTGTCGACGTCCAGGCAAGGGATGATGCGTTTGGCCAGCGCCATGGTCAGTCCTCAGCCGTTGTAGGCGTCGCAGTAAGCCTGAGCTTCGGCGACGTCCAGAGTGCCTTCATAGATCGCACGGCCGGTGATGGCGCCGATAATGCCGGGAGCCTTGGCGTCCAGCAGCGACTTGATGTCACCCAGGTTATGAATGCCGCCGGAAGCGATCACCGGAATCTTGGTGGCCGCTGCCAGGGCTGCGGTGAAGGGTACGTTGCAGCCCTGCATCATGCCGTCTTTGGCGATGTCGGTATAAACAATGGCAGACACGCCGTCGGCTTCGAACTGCTTGGCCAGGTCGATCACCTGCACTGTGCTGATTTCAGCCCAGCCGTCGGTAGCGACGAAGCCATCTTTGGCATCCAGGCCTACGATCACTTTGCCCGGGAAAGCGCGGCAGGCTTCGGCGACGAAGGCTGGATCTTTCACGGCCTTGGTGCCGATGATCACGTAGCTCACGCCCGCTTTGACGTAGTGCTCGATGGTTTCCAGGGAGCGGATACCGCCGCCGATCTGGATCGGCAGGTTCGGGTAGCGCTTGGCGATGGCAGTAACCACCTCGCCGTTGACCGGCTGGCCTTCGAAGGCGCCGTTCAGGTCCACCAGATGCAGACGACGGCAGCCCCCTTCTACCCATTTGGCAGCCATGCTCACCGGGTCATCGGAGAACACGGTGGAATCTTCCATGCGGCCTTGGCGCAGGCGTACACAAGCGCCGTCCTTGAGATCGATAGCGGGGATAATCAGCATCTGGCAAACCTTATTCGATATTCAGCAATGCTTGGGAAATCAGGGTTTCTCAAGCGACCACAAGTCGCTTTCGATGCTTTCGAACCTTTCTTTAAGGAGCGTCTGCGTGTCGAAAATCGCCCTGTTGTAATAATGCGGCGCCACTTCGGTGGTAAACAGCTCAAGAATCTCGGCGACCTCGAACGAGCCCAGCTTGAGCTCGAAGCGGTCCTCCATGAATCGCTTGATCTTGTCAGTAGCCTCACGCTCCTGCTCGGGCGCGAGGTTCAAGATCGGCTGCTTCGGTTTCCTGGCCATTTACCAGCGACCATCCCACGCGGCGAAGTTCTGCAGCAATTGCAGGCCATGGGTATGGCTCTTCTCCGGGTGAAACTGCACGGCAAAGCGCGAACCATCGGCCAGCGCGGCGGCAAAGTCGACGCCGTAATGCCCGCCACCCACCACCTGGCGCGGGTTACCGGCGGCGATGTAGTAGCTGTGCACGAAGTAGAAACGCGCCATGTCCGGGATGTCGTGCCACAGCGGGTGGTCGACGGTGCGGCGCACTTCGTTCCAGCCCATGTGCGGGACTTTGAGGTGCTCGCCCTCTTCATGCAGGTCTTTGCCGAAGAACTTCACCTGGCCCGGAAACAGGCCGATGCAGTCGACTCCGCCGTTCTCTTCACTGCTGTCGAGCAAGGCTTGCATGCCCACGCAGATGCCGAGGAACGGGCGGTCCTGGCTGACTTCGCGCACCAGGCTGTCAAAACCCAGGCGGCGGATCTCGGCCATGCAATCGCGAATCGCGCCAACACCGGGGAACACCACGCGGTCGGCTTCGCGAATCACGTTGGCATCGCTGGTGATCAGCACCTTGCCGGCACCTACATGCTCAAGGGCCTTGGCCACCGAGTGCAGGTTACCCATGCCGTAATCGATAACCGCGACCGTCTGCATTACAGGACGCCCTTGGTCGACGGCATTTGCCCGCCCATGCGCTCATCGACTTCCACAGCCATGCGCAGTGCGCGGCCGAAAGCCTTGAACACGGTTTCGATCTGGTGGTGAGTGTTGGTGCCGCGCAGGTTGTCGATGTGCAGGCTGACCAGTGCGTGGTTAACGAAACCTTGGAAGAATTCCTGGAACAGGTCGACGTCAAAGCCACGGCCCACGTTCGCGCGGGTGTAAGGCACGTGCATCTGCAAACCCGGGCGACCGGAGAAGTCGATGACCACACGGGACAGCGCTTCGTCCAGCGGGACATAGGCATGGCCGTAGCGACGGATGCCTTTTTTGTCGCCGATGGCCTTGGCAAACGCCTGGCCGAGGGTAATGCCCACGTCTTCCACCATGTGGTGGTCGTCGATGTGCAGGTCGCCTTTGCCGACGATATCCAGGTCGATCAGCCCGTGACGGGCGATCTGGTCCAGCATGTGCTCAAGAAAAGGGACACCGATATCAAATCGGGCCTTTCCGGTGCCATCCAGGTTGATCGAGGCTTTGATCTGGGTTTCCAGAGTGTCGCGCTCGACAGATGCCTTACGTTCGGCCATCACCAGCTCCGCAAAATCATTGGGCGAAAAAGGCAGCCATTATAGGGGCGCGGGCGCTAAACAGAAACAACGAAGGGGATAAGACTGACGAGTTAATCTCGGCGCCCCAGCATGGTGCGCGCGATCATTCCCACGCTCCGCGTGGGAATGCCGCCAGGAACGCTCCGCGTTCCGATCACACCGCAGGGCCCAAGCCCTGCGCAGAGGGTGACGCAGAGCGTCACGGGATGCATTCCCACGCGGGAGCGTGGGAACGATCAGCGCGGGAGCGTGGGAACGATCAGCCAACGATCAGCCACGGTATCAGTGGAACAGTACTGCGGTCTTCTGCAGGGTCACCCACACACCCCACGCCAACGGAATACCCACTACCAGCCACGCGGCAATCGCCAGCGGCTTGCTGGCGGCGGAGGCCTTCCACTCCAGCACGGTGCTGGCATCGGCACCTTTGTCATGGCCCAGCGCCTGTTCGGCGGCAAGTTCCGCGTCGGTCATGAAGTACTTGTCGGCCACCGGGCGCACCAGCAGGTTGCAGATAAAGCCCAGCACCAGCAGGCCGGCGAGGATGTACAAGGTGATGTCGTAGGCCGCGGCGCGTTCAACGCCGATGCTCAACTGGTATTCACGCAGGTAGTTCACCAGCACCGGGCCCAGTACGCCCGCCGCAGCCCAGGCGGTCAGCAGGCGACCGTGGATCGCGCCGACCATCTGGGTCCCGAACAAGTCGGCCAGGTAAGCCGGGACCGTGGCAAAACCACCGCCGTACATCGACAGGATGATGCAGAACGCGGCCACAAACAGCGCCACGTTGCCCAGATGCCCCAGGTTCGGGATCAGCGCATACAGGGCAAAGCCCAGGGCGAAGAACACGAAGTAGGTGTTTTTACGCCCCAGGTAGTCAGAGAACGAGGCCCAGAAGAACCGACCACCGATGTTGAACAAGCTCAACAGGCCGGTAAAACCAGCGGCAATGGCTGCAATGGAGGCCAGTTGACCAGCATCCAGTTGACCAAATGGCACATCAACACCCAGCAACTTGCCGCCGAACACTTCCTGCAGCAGCGGCGAGGCCATGCCCAGGATGCCGATACCGGCCGACACGTTCAGGCACAGCACCAGCCATACCAGGCGGAACTGTGGGGTTTTCCACGCAACATTCACATGCACATGGCGGTGAGTGATCATCGCATTGCTGGCTTTCTTCGCTGGCGCGGTCCAGCCCTCAGGCTTCCAGCCGGTCGGGGGTACGCGATACAGCAGTGCGCCACCGATCATGAACACGAAGTAAATCGCCGCCATGACCACAAAGCTCTGCCATACACCGACGCTGGTCGGTGAAGAGAAATGGCCCATCAGCGCCGCGGCCAAAGGTGCACCCACCATCGCGCCGCCGCCAAAACCCATGATCGCCATGCCGGTGGCCATGCCACGCTTGTCCGGGAACCACTTGATCAAGGTCGAAACGGGCGAGATATAGCCCAGGCCCAGGCCAATACCGCCAATGACCCCGGAGCCGATCCACATCAGCCAGATCTGGTGGGTATAGATACCCAGGGCCGAGATCAGCAGGCCACCACACCAGCACAGCGCCGAGACAACCCCGGCCTTGCGCGGCCCGGCGTGTTCCAGCCAGCCGCCCCAGATCGCTGCGGAGCAGCCCAGGAAGATGAAGAACAGGGTGTAGATCCAGCCCAGCATGGAGATGGGCCAGTCGCATTGAGACGAAAAGACTTGAGCGATAAAGCCCATGTCCGGTGCGCAAACCACCGGCGCAGTGATACCCAGCGCCTTGGACAACGGCAGCCAGAACACCGAGAAGCCGTAGGCCATGCCGATGCACAGGTGAATGGCCAGGGCGGCCGGTGGAACCAGCCAGCGGTTGAAGCCCGGCTTGGCGATGATGCGCTCCTTGGACAGGAACGCAGGCTGTGCGGCGTCAGTGCCGGCCACAGTGCTAGTGCTCATTGGTGTTTCCCCCAGTTATTGGTATGCGTCCGTCAGGCGCTCTCTCCCTCGGCCTTGCACGCAAAGCGTGGCCGTTTTGTTGAGTGAAACTCCCTTTTAGGCGCGACCTTAAGTCGCAGAAGGCGGACGAACGTGCAGAGATTAGCACCAGTGGATGACAGAAAAATCAAACTGCCACTACCTTTTTTGGATTGTCTGTATTTTTCTGACGTCAAAATCCCATTTCCACGCCGGTGGATACAATGTAACGATCCGTGAACTGACGCCGGCCTTCGGGCGTTATACTCTGCGGCTAAATTTTGAAATCGACATACAAGGACTCGCCCATGAAAGCGTTCGGCAAAATCCTGGGTCTGGTACTTCTCGGGCTGTTGCTGATCATTGTGGCGCTCGGCTTTGCCCTGACCCACCTTTTCGATCCCAACGACTACAAAGAAGAAATTCGCCAGATAGCCCGCGACAAGGCCCACATCGAGCTGACGCTCAATGGCGATATCGGCTGGAGCCTGTTCCCCTGGCTGGGCCTGGAGCTTCACGAAGCCAGCGTCGCGACCCTGACCGCACCGACTCAACCGTTTGCCGACTTGCAGATGCTCGGCCTGTCGGTGCGCGTGCTGCCACTGCTGCGCCGCGAAGTGCAGATGAGCGATGTGCGTGTCGAAGGCCTGAACCTGCGCCTGAACCGCGATAAGCAGGGCCATGGCAACTGGGAAGACATCGGCAAGAACCTGCCCGACGAAACCACAGGCACCCCCGCTCCCGCGCCGGTCGAACCCGTGGCTGAAACCAAGCCGGAAAAACCGCCGCAACCGATCCGCCTGGATATCGACAGCCTGACCATCAACAATGCCCGCGTCGAATACACCGATGAACAGACCGGCAAGCAGCTTAGTGCCGAGAGCATCCAGCTGAGTGCCGGTGCTATCCACGAAGGCGCCAGCATCCCGCTGAAACTCACGGCCTTCCTGGGCAGCAACCAGCCGCTGATGCGGGTCAAGACTGAGCTGAACGGCAACTTGCGCATCCAGCGTGCGCTCAAGCGTTATCAGTTCGAAGACATGCGCTTGAGTGGCGAGGCCACTGGTGAGCCGTTGCAGGGCAAGACGGTGAGTTTCTCCACCCAGGGCCAATTGCTGGTGGACCTGGCGGCCAACGTCGCCGAATGGACCAACCTGAAACTGGCGGCCAACCAACTGCGCGCCTTGGGCGAACTGAAGGCCAATGACCTGGACAAGACCCCGCAGATCAGCGGCGCCCTGTCGGTCGCCCAGTTTGACCTGGCCAAGTTTCTTGAGAGCATCGGCCACCCACTGCCTGCCATGGCCCCCGGTAGCCTGAGCAAGGTCGAGCTGGTGAGCCGCCTCAAGGGCACGCCCACCAGCGTCGCCCTGGAAGACCTGAACCTGAAGCTCGATGGCAGCACCTTCACCGGCCGCGTCGCCGTGGATGATTTCGCCAAGCAGTCACTGCGTGTGCAGCTCAAGGGCGATACTTTCAATGCCGACAATTACCTGCCGGCCAAATCCGAAGCTGCCAAAGGTGCAACCGCCGCACGCCAGGCCGAAGTACAGAGCAGCGAAGCCGGCGCCATGGCGGCAGGCGGCAACACGCCATTGCCGGAGGCGCCGACCAAAGGTGCCTGGAGCAACGACAAACTGCTGCCGCTGACGCGCCTGCGCAGCCTGGACGTGAATGCAGACCTGGCCTTTGGCGAGCTGACCCTGAGCCAACTGCCCATTCAGAACGCGGTGCTCAAAGCTTCCGGCATCGACGGGCAACTCAAGCTCGACACTCTCAGCGGCGGTCTCTACAACGGCACGTTCCAGGCTAACGGCACACTTGACGTACGCCAGGACACACCCGTGCTGGCCCTGCAAAGCCACATCAAGCAGGTGCCTGTTGAACGCATCCTGCAGGCCCAAGGGAAAACCCCGCCGGTCAAAGGCCAGCTCACCCTCGACAGCAACCTCAGCGGCCGCGGCAATAGCCAGAAAGCCCTGATCGAGAGCCTCAACGGTACCGCCAGCCTCGTGATCAACAACGGCGTGTTGCTCAATGCCAACATCGAGCAGCAGCTGTGTACCGGAATCGCCCTGCTCAACCGCAAGACCCTGAGCACCACCCCAGGCGGCAAGGACACGCCCTTCCAGGAACTGCGCGGCAACCTCACGTTCCGTAACGGCGTGGCCAGCAACCCCGACCTGAAAGTGCGTATCCCGGGCCTCACGCTCAACGGCAACGGTGATGTGGATTTGCGCGTGCTGGGCATGGACTACCGCGTGGGCATCATCGTCGAAGGCGACAAGCGCGACATGCCGGACCCGGCCTGCCAGGTCGGCGCCAACTTCCAGGGCATTGAAGTGCCGCTGCGCTGCCGTGGCCCGCTTGAGCTGGGCGCCAAGGCCTGCCGCCTGGACAAGGACGGCCTGGGCCAGGTCGCCCTCAAGGCGGCCGGCAATCGCCTTAACGAGAAGCTGGAAGAGAAGCTCGACAAGGTTAACCCCAAGCTCAAAGACGCATTGAAAGGCCTGTTCAACCGATGAGAAACGAGCAGTTTTCACAAGCGGTACTGGACTGGTACGACCGCCATGGCCGCCACGACCTGCCTTGGCAACAGGGCATCACCCCTTACCGGGTGTGGGTGTCGGAGATCATGCTGCAACAGACCCAGGTCAGCACCGTGCTCAACTACTTCGACCGCTTCATGGCGTCCTTGCCGACGGTCGAAGCCCTGGCCGCCGCACCGGAAGATGAAGTGCTGCACCTGTGGACGGGCCTGGGCTACTACACCCGGGCGCGCAACCTGCAAAAGACCGCGAAGATCGTGGTGGCCGAATACGGCGGCGAATTCCCCCGCGACGTGGAAAAGCTCACCGAGCTGCCGGGCATCGGCCTGTCCACCGCTGGCGCGATTGCCAGCCTGAGCATGGGCCTGCGCGCACCGATCCTCGACGGCAACGTCAAACGCGTGCTGGCGCGCTTTACCGCGCAAGAGGGTTACCCGGGCGAGCCCAAGGTGGCCAAGCAGCTGTGGGCCACTGCAGAGCGCTTTACGCCCCATACCCGCGTCAACGCCTACACCCAGGCCATGATGGACATGGGCGCCACCCTGTGCACCCGCAGCAAACCGAGTTGCCTGTTGTGTCCGCTGGAAAAAGGCTGCGAAGCCCACATGCTCGGGCTGGAGACGCGCTATCCGATCCCCAAGCCGCGCAAGACCATCCCGCAAAAGCGCACGCTGATGCCGATGCTGGCCAACGCCGAAGGCGCCATCCTGCTTTACCGTCGCCCGTCTACGGGCTTGTGGGGCGGCTTGTGGAGCTTGCCGGAGCTGGACGACCTGCAAGACCTGGATCACCTCGCCAACCAGCACGCGCTGGCGCTGGGCAAGCATCAGGAACTGCCGGGGCTGATCCACACCTTCAGCCACTTCCAGCTGGCCATCGAACCCTGGCTGGTCCAGGTCGAGGAAACCGCCCATCACGTGGCCGAGGCCGACTGGCTCTGGTATAACCTCGCCACCCCGCCGCGCCTGGGCCTTGCTGCCCCGGTGAAAAAACTGCTGAAGCGCGCGGCCGATGTATTGAACGCAGGAGTTTCGTCATGACCCGCACCATCATGTGCCGCAAGTACAAAGAAGAACTGCCAGCCCTGGAACGCCCTCCGTACCCAGGTGCCAAGGGCCAGGACATCTACGACCACGTCTCCGCCAAAGCCTGGGGCGACTGGTTGAAACACCAGACCCTGCTGATCAACGAAAAGCGTTTGAACATGATGAATGCCGAAGACCGTAAATACCTGGCCGGCGAAATGGACAAGTTCTTTTCCGGCGAGGAATACGCCCAGGCCGAAGGCTACGTCCCACCTGCTCAATAATTGATCAAAAACCGGGGTTGGCACGTAAGCGACGGTAATAATTAAATATTTTTTGAAAACTTGCTTGACGACCCCCTGAAAAACCCGTTTAATGCGCCCCGTTGCCCAGATAGCTCAGTCGGTAGAGCAGGGGATTGAAAATCCCCGTGTCGGCGGTTCGATTCCGTCTCTGGGCACCAAAATACCGAAAAACCCCAAGGAAGCAGTTCCTTGGGGTTTTTTATTGCCTGCGATTCAACCGGCTTCAGGTCCCGCAGCCGAAACGATCTGCGCGGGCTTGATTTAAATGGCCAAGCTCAAAGCGCCCTCAGACCAGCTGAGTCGTCGGCGATGCCAGCTCCCCTCGCACGGGTACCCCAAGCACGCTTGCGCTCCCCTGAGCAGCCTTCAGGCCGTAGCGTCTACTCTGCCTGGTGCTCGCCGAAGCGGAGGCCGTGCGACCTCTTCGAGTGACAGAGCGACGACGAGGTACTCGCGCCGAAGGCAACGCCGTGTGAGAGATGCTGCCTGACAATACGCTGAGCGCATCTTCAACCTGACGCCGGGCCAACCTGACATTGACGTCCATCGCATTCGTCCAGAAGTACGTGCCGGTGGCCAGGCTGCCAAGTACCGAGACATGCGGCCAGGCCTCACCGGCTGCACCCACCAACCTTCCTGTCTCGAAGTCCAACTCAAAGCCGCCGAACTCATTGGGCTTGGCCAACTTGCGACGGAGCAAATTCACCACGAGCGGCACGTCAGAGTGTTCCACCTGAACGGAGTACCCGGTGGCGTTAATGACATATTCACTTTCGATGACGGTACGAAATGCACTGCCACGGTCGTCAATGCGCGTCTCAAAGACCTTTGAAGCCTCGTTGTAAGTGACCTGGCTGACGCCGCCGAGCACCAGTATGCGGTCAGCCTTCAGCAACGCCTGCAACTTATGGGCGTTTTTGACCGGCACCGAGACGCGGTAAGAAGACCAGAGACTGCCGAATGTCGTCTGGAATACCTGCTTGTCGTCGCGGGACAGACGGTGCCAGACGTAGTCGATAATGGAGTTGGTCGAGTAAATGACCGACTGCCACAGGCGCTCGGCATTGTCTGCCTGCATGATCTCAGACGTTATGTAGTCCAACACACCGGCGCCCGAATTCAAGATGCGCTTCAAGTCCAAGGCGTCACCGGTAACCTCCTCGATCTCACGCAGCAACATCGTAAAGACGTCATGCAGCTTGAGCTGACCACCATTTGCATCACAGAAGTTATCGATGTGGGCCCGGGTCAGATGAGTCAGTGTATGAGGCCGATTAAAGGTACCGCGCACACTGGGCAGACGGCCGGTGCGCGATGCCATGACAATTTTCCCCTGGTGCCCGGCTTCTGTCAGTGAGAGCACAGTGTCAATGGCCGACAGCCCGGTCCCTAGCACACACACCGAAGCGTTGGCCGGTATGTTGCGCACCATGTCCCGGGTTGGGTATGGCGTGCGCACGAAGCCAGCCACGTCATTGAGCTGAGTAAACCGCGTCGATGGCAGGTTTCCCATGCTGAGGACAACCCGATCCGCCACGTAGGCCACGCCGCTCTCGGTATCAATGCAAGGGCGCTGGTCGGAGAGCGATATCAGGTCTGTGACCGTTGAAGTCACTGCCGTGACTTTAATGCCATGGGCGCGGGCCAAGGCCATCGTCTGCTCATACTGATGTGCCAGGTATCTGCCGAACAGGCTGCGCGGCAGGAAGGCGTGATCGTCGATGACTGTTTGTGGAAAATCTACCGCCTGATCTGCGCCATGCTGTTCCAGCCAGCGAATAAAATGCCGCTTGTCGCCTGCCACCGCAGACATGGCGTCGGCTCGCGTGTTGAGCAAGTTGCACTCAAAGTCGTCCTGGTACGCATAACCCGGCCCAGGTGTTTTCTGTGACTCAAAGATCAGCACATCCAAATGATGACTCAGCCCCTGACGAACAGCTTCATCAATGAGTTGCGTAAAATATGCAACGCCGACAGAACCACCGCCCACTATGGCAATTGTTATTTTTTTCATGGTGTTTTCCAAAACGCGTAGTGCGAAGAATGAAGAGCCATCAATGAAATGATGAGTTAGTCACGCGAACGCCAGTACTTGTCCGTGACAGAGAGCGGCTGATGGAGAAAAATCGACGCGGGCATCAACTCCACGTGGTCAGCCACGATGATATCGGCCGTACTGCGAGCGAGAATATCGCGCTCGATGTCGATACCCGGCGCAACTTCCTTGAGTATCAAGCGGCCGTCCTTCAATACGAGCACAGCCCGTTCAGTGATGAACAAAATCGGGCAGTTGCGTGATTGCGCATGGGCGGCATTGAAGCTCATGTGCTCAACGGCTTGAATAAACTTGGTGATATCCCCTTCACGCTCAATGATTAATTGCCCGGCTTCAAACCCCAGTTCCAAACCACCGGCCGTGAAGGTTCCGCAAAACACCACGCGCTTGGCGCTTTGCGAAATGTTGATAAAACCACCGACACCGTTGAGCCGCCCGCCGAATCGACTGATGTTGACATTGCCACGGCTGTCGGCCTGACCAAATCCGAGGAAGGCCAGATCGATTCCGCCACCGTCATAGAAGTCGAACTGGCTGGCTTGATCGAGAATCGCTTGAGGGTTGCTCGAAGCGCCGAATGACAGCCCGCGAGCAGGCGTGCCACCGATAACCCCTGACTCGACAGTAAGCACATGGGCGGAGCAGCGCTCCTCGCTCGCCACCCTTGCAATGAACTCTGGAGTGCCAATGCCCAGGTTAACGATCGGCGCGTTGTACCGGGCTATTTCATACAAGGCTCGGCGCGCGACGATTTTTTTGGCACACAGGGGTAACGGCGTGACTGCGGTATCGGAGCGCGACCGCCCGGTATAGGTGTTGTTTCTGACCTCACCGTAGGTTTGCCAATGTGTGTCTGGTGTGGATAAAACTAGATAATCAACAAAGATCCCCGGAATACGGATCGCCTGAGGATCGAGCGAGTTACGGTCGACCAACTCCATCACTTGCACGATGACGATACCGCCGCAATTGTGAACGGCCTGCGCCTGGGCGAGGCTGTCCTGAAAGTTGGCTTCGTCCTCCATGCTGATATTGCCGTCGACATCCGCCCGACTTCCGCGCAAAAAGGCGACATTGATGGGCATCGACGGATAGAAAAGTTCTTCACGCCCCCCAACGTTTACCACTGAGATCAGCTCTTCAGTCGTAGCCGGGCCGACTTTGCCCCCCTCCTGCCTGGGGTCGATAAAGGTGTGCAAGCCAATCCCTGAGAGCACCCCACTTTTGCCCCCGGCGATTGAGCGGAACAGGTGGCTTATCACGCCCTGAGGCCAGTTGTGCGCTTGGATTTCACCACGCAGTGCCATCTGGCCTATCGACGGTGCAAGCGCCCAGTAGCCTCCGATCACCTTTTTCAGCAGGCCTTTGACAGCCAGTTGATTAAGCCCACGGCTGGCCTTGTCACCCTGCCCGGCCGCAAAAACCAGGGTCAGGTCAGATGGCTGTGCGGTAGCGGCAAAGCGCGCCGCCAGTGCTTCGGTGAGCAGGTCAGGGTGCCCGCAACTGCCGAACCCCCCAGTGGTAATCGTGCAGTTATCGGGTACCAGGGCGGCCGCCTGGCTGGCGGTAATGACGCGCTTTGGCTCCATTACGTAATCACTGCCGAACGAGGCCGCTGCGAGCGCAGCTCCCGGGGCCGCCTGGACGTTGAAGCCGCTATTGAGGGCGCCCATCATGCCTGCGCCTGCGCCAGGGAAACGGTCTGCACGGGCTTTTCCCACACCACCAGGAAGGTGCAGCCCTCATCGCTCCACAGCGCATGCTCACTGTCAGGCGGGCAGACTTCAAGCGTGCCGGCTGGGTGTGCACCGGCATCGTTATGCAGCACGCCATCGAGCACGAAAATCAGTTCGTAGCCAGGATGAAGGTGGCGTTGGGTACGGGCACCCGGCTGATAACGTACCAGGGCCGCTGATGGGCCATCCACTTCCGGGCCTTGGTACAAATGCACGATGTCGGTCTTGGTTCGGCCATTGGCGGTATAAGGCACCCACGGCAAGGCTTCTTTGCTGCGTACTGCGTTGAGTACATCTTTAAGGATTTGTCCGGTATGCATGATACTTCCTTGTTCGCTGGATAAAGAGGCGTTAGATAGGGGTGGTTAAACGTTGAGCTCACTTCTTGACATGGGTGCACGCATAAACAGCCAGTGCGGTAATCGCAAAACCTACAGCGTTAATTGCACTGAACGATTCACCGAGGAATACAAAGCCCATTAAGGCTGTCACTGCGGGAATAAGATGGAACAGGCCTGCTACTTTGCTCGCCTCACCTTTGCGCATGAGGATGTAGAGGATGCTGATAGCGCCAATAGAGTTGACCAGTGACAACCAACCGGACGCGAAGATCATTGTTGGGGTCCACTGAACCGCGAGGTTTTCAAAGTGGTCGGCGAGAAAGAACATCACGAAAGAGGCCGTGGCCAACTGGATAAAACCGCCGGTGCGCAAGTCCATGCCGGTGCAGTATTTTTTCTGATACAGGCTGCCGGCCGTGATGCCAACCAGTGCCAGCACTACGCACAAGTAACCTGTCAGGCTCGCCGTTGCAGTTACACCGAGCTGTTCATAGACCACCAGGGCCACACCGAACAATCCGCCAACCAAGCCGAGCCACTCGACACGACTGACTTTTTCGTTAAGAAACCGGGTGGCGCCCAACGCGGTAAACACCGGCATCGTACCGACAATCAGCGCGGCCACAGCAGCCGACACGCCCAGATCCAGCCCCATGTACAAGCCAGCAAACTGAAGCGCCTGGATCAGGATGCCCACCACCACCAGATGGCCGAACTGAGCGCGGGTTTTCGGCCACGGGGCTTTAGTCGCAAGCGCCACGCCCAGCAGGATCAGCGCCGCACTGGCAAAGCGAATGAAGATCAGGGTGTAGGGCCCGACAAAGGGGAGTGCCACTTTGCCAACGACATAACCGGAACTCCACATGACGATGAAGAGCAAAGGCAGTAGAGTGGCGGGCAGGGCAATATTGAAACTTCTGGTCAGGGCTTTCATGAATCCTCCAAGGTTTAACCGCTAGAGAATTCAAAGTATTTAACCCACCCGCTGCGCACAATACGGCCAAAAAGAACAAGCCTGTGTCCTCTGGAGAAACAATGGAATCTTTCTCAGATAATATTTCGGATGTCTTTGTTTTCGTTAAAGTTGTCGAACTGAAAAGTTTCTCCAAAGCGGCCCGTTTCTTCGGTTCGACCACCTCAACCGTCAGCAAACAAATGCGCAGGCTTGAGGAAACGCTCGGGGCCAAGTTGTTAAACCGCACCACGCGAAGCCTCGCGCTCACAGAAGCGGGAGAACTTGCCTATCAGCACGGTGTTCGGATTACCGAGGAAACCAGCGCATTACTCAACTCTGTCGAAAGCCTGCAATCAGCACCCCGAGGCCACCTTCGGGTCACCACATCGGTTGCCTTTGGCAATCTCCACTTGAGCAACCTGGTTGGGCAATTCCTCAACGCCTACCCCGATATCAGCGTCACGCTCTCTTTGAGCGACCGCTATGTGGATATTGTCGAAGAGGGGTTCGATATTGCGATACGTCTGACCAGTACGCCCGTTGACAGTTTTATAGCCCGACGCTTAGCCAAACTCGACTACGTGTTATGTGCAACACCCGGTTATTTAAGCAGCCACTCCCCCATCGCCACTCTCGGTGATTTGGCCGCACATAACTGCTTGATCAATGGCCTGGCGCGGGAAGCATCCTGGCGTTTTCTTCGCGACGGCGAAGTGACCGAAGTGCGCGTATCAGGGCGTTTCTGTGTCAACAGCAGTGAGTCTGTGAGGCAGGCCGTGATGGAAGGTGTGGGCATAGGCTTGCTGCCCACGTTCTCCATCGCCGACGATTTGCGCAAGGGCAGCCTTAGCGTGATTTTGCCCAAGTACATTGCAGAGGGCACTTTCGGCGACAGCATCCATGCGATTTTCTTGCCGAGCAAGTTTGCCGTGCCCAAGTTGCGGGTCTTTGTGGACTTCCTGATCGAGAAATTCGAAGACGGTGGTGGATGGTTGCCAGCCCCGCAGAAGGCTGAATAACCACGGGTGCCATGACGACCAAGACCGCTGCCCTGTATCCTTAGTGGCCTAGTGCCTGCGATTGGCAGAGGGAAGCCATCAGGCTTTTATCACCCCAGCAGGTTATTTTCCTCTGGGTTCAATCGTTCAGCCTTTACCCAAATCTCAGTTGTAAGGTTTTTTCATGACCCGCTTCTTGCTTTGCACCCTATTAATACTGACCGCCCTGCTCAGTGGGTGTGCCACGCAGTTGGACGTAGCAATCAACGCAACGCCTGATCCCGACTATCACTTTGACCGCCAGGCAACCGTGCTGGTGACCTCCACTGGCGGCAGTGATGAAAACTCGCTCAATGCCCGCTACTACCTGCGCGACATGGTTCGCGCCATGCAGGACCAGGGCTTTCGCAACGTCTATACCGACACCACACTGCCCAAGAACCATGCACCGATCAAAATGACCGTCACCCTGGATGTCGACAGCAAGCAGGTGACGTATCGCTACACCGCCACCGAATACGGGCAAGTGGCAAACAGCACCACCACCCAATGCAAGAAGAACAAGAAAAAGACCGACCAACTGACCTGCACCAGCACCCCAAACACTTCCTACGGCCCGGTAGGGACCTCGGAGCGCACCGGCTACACCACGCTCACCACCTTCCGGGTCACCGCTCGCGATGAAGCGAGCAGGCGTGCGGTCTACCTGCTACGGGCGTCGTCCTATAACGACGATTGCCAAGCCGCCAAAGTCGAAGCCTTTCTGGTACAGCAGGGTTTGCAGAACCTGAATTTCCAGGACCGTGTGCAGCGCAACTATACGGTCACGATGCCTGAAAGCTTCCGCTGCAAATAATCATCTGCTCGACAGGCCCTTCGCTAAAGGGCCTCTTTACTTGAGCAAAAACACCATCAACGGGTTGTCATTCAAGCGCCCCTGATAGCTCGGCGCCAAGTGCTCCACCGGCGAGCCCTTCAACAGCGCAGTCTCCTTGCGCGACACAATCACCCAGGAGGGCCGGGGCAGCGCCGCCAGTTTCTCAAGCTCGTGACGCCCGACAAACAGCGGCTGTTCATCGTGATCCAGGTTCATCATGTAGCGCACCGCCCAGGTATCTCGCGCCAGGTCGACAAACACCAAAGGGCCCGGTTGCGCCTGGCGCAACGCCTCCACCTGGCTGACAAACCGCCGGGTATCGAATTGCAGGTCCTTGGCCGGCTCTATCACCGTCACCAGCAACAGCCATTGTGCTGCCAGGGCGATCAGGCTGAGCCACACCAACCGCCACGCTCGCCGCCAGGCCAGCAACGCCGCAACTTGCAGCATCACCAACGCGCCGATCATCAACGGCAAGGAAATCTGCGGCCAGTAGCCCTGCTTGTGCCAGGCGTATCGACACACAAACACCACAACCACACACAACGCCGGCAGCGCCGCGACCAGCCATTCATAGCCACGGCGCACGCTCACCAGCCAGCCTTGCGCATGCAGCAGCCCATAGGCAGCGACCGCCGCGAACATCGGCACCATGGGCAGAATGTAATAAGCACGCTTGAAATGCGGTACCGACAGGCCGAACAGAATGATCAAGCCGCAGCCCCCAAGGCGCACCAGCAATTGCAGGTGCTCATTGGCCCAGCGCTCGGGCCAGCGATGGCGCAACGCAAACAGGGTCGCAAACGCCAGCGGCACCACCGGAAAGTAACGGTACAAGCTCAGTTGAAAATAGAAGTAGAACGGCTCACCCGACTCATCCAGACGCCCACCGACTTGCATCTTGAACACTTCATCGGCAAAGGCATCACCACCGCTGAACCGCGCAAGCTTCATCAGTAGCCACCAGCACGCGGCGAGCAGCACCAAGCCGATAACGCCGTGGGTCAGCACCTGTCGGACACGCTCCCCCGGCTTGCCCAACGCCCAATACACACATACCACCGCGCAGACCTCAATCAACCCCAGCGGCCCACGTATCGCAAACCCGAGGATGAACAACGGGAACACCGCCAGTGGCCTCAGCCGTGACCCGAGGCGTTCGCCGGTGTGCAGCAGGTAGAAACTGCCCACGCATAACAACGCGACCATCTGATCCAGGCACACCGAGCGCGACTTTTCGAGCAACTGAGCGGTGAGCAGTGTGAGCAGCACCGTCAGCAGCGCCCAGGCACGGCTGTAGGGTGCCAGCAGGCGGTACATCAGCGCGATCACCCCCGCCGAGGCGAGCGCCGTGGGCAGCACATTCGCCAAGTGGTTCGGCGCGTCAAACAAACGGGCGAATAGATAACTGAAGAAGGTCGCGGTGCCGGGGTAATCCGCATAGGGCTGGCCGTAGGTGGTGGGGAAAAGGCTCGCACCATGGCGATACATTTCCTGCATGAACAGCGCCCAACGCCCGTCAAAACCCTGAGGCTGCTGATCCCAAATGCCCACTGTGAATAACAAGAGAGCGACCAGGAAAATACCCAGTGACTCCAGGCGAAAACGGTTGCGGTGATCCATCGGGTGACCTGTCAGGTGGGAAGCGCTGGCGTATGGTGCCGAACGCGCCCCTGAATGGCGCCTGAACAGATCTGAACATTCACGCGGTTACCGACTGGTGGGCCACACCACTGCCGGAATCAGGCGAACGTAGAGCAATTCGGCAACCAACTCGATCAGGGTTTGCAGGATCACCACCGTTGCGGCCAAGCCGCGCACATCCTCCGGCAGGGCCAGCGCCAATGGCAAAACCACCAGCGAGTTACGGGTCGACGCACTGAAGGTCACCGCCCGCGCCGTCAACGCTGGCAATGCGAACAGCCGCGCAGCCACAATGCCCATCAGCGGCGCCAGCAACACAAAGGCCACGTAGACCGGAATGACTGGCAGTAACACATTGATATCCCGCACCACTGCCGTGATGTGCGAAGCCAGCACTACAAACAACACCAAGGCCATCGCTGGCACCGGCAACCAGGCCCAGGCGCTGTTCCAAAGGCTAATGGCGCTCGACCGCCGCGCGAAAGCGCTGGTCACAACCGCCAGAAGCATCGGCACCACAATCAGCCCCACGAACGCTTCTACAAACGGCCCCGCCGCCACCACCCCGCTGGATTGCTCGCCCAACATCAGCCCCAGGTAGACCGGCAACAACAGCAGTTGCAGCAACAGCAGCAGCGGTGTTGCCGCCAGCATCGACCGCGAATCGCCCTTGCCGATATGGGTAAACACCACCACATAGTCGATACAGGGCGTCAGCAACACCAGCAGAGCGCCCACCAGCAACGCCGGGCGCTCCACCAGGCCACGGGTCAACCCCCACACCAGCAAGGGCACCAGGATGAAATTGGCCAACAGCAAGGCCGCCATGAAACGCTTATTGCCCACGGCTTGGCGCAGCTCAAGAAAGGGAATTTGCAAAAACATCGCATACATCAGCACGGCGATGGCAGGTGTCACCCAAAGGCTGAGGCCCTGCGCCGACAAGGGCCAGAGCAGGCCAAACGTGACGGCCAAAAAGACGGCAACGAAGTAGATCGGGACTTGATGGTGTTCCAGGGTGTCGCGGGTCATGGGCGGGCTCTGATGGATCAATAGACTGTCAGCCTAAGTACTCGCGCAGAGAAGGTCGAGCATTACAGCAATCCGTGCCGCCCGAGAAACCCTTGGGATTTGCCCCAACCTGCGCTTCAATACACCCTCTAGACCCAAACCCCAAGGACGTCGAGCCCATGGCCTCGCCAAACAAGCAGCAAAAACGCGCCCATCGGGCAAAAGCCAAGGCCAAGCAAAACCGCACCCAGCGCGCCGTGGCGCCCAAGCCAGATGCTTTCGCGGGCGACGACAGCCGCATCGACCTTGAGTCGGTGGATTTGACTGAGCTGTTCGTCCAAATGCGTGCCGCCGGGGAGATCAGCCAGCAGGCGCTGTGTGCGGTATTCCTGGCGCACCCGTTGCTGGCGCTGGTGCTGGAGCAGGAAGGCGAAGAGGAAGCGACCGACTTTATCCTGGCGGCGCTGATCGAGTATCGGCAGTGGGCGACGGACAGCGATGATGAGGCCGCCGCGCTGGCGTGGATTGAGTCGCCGCAGTTCCAGGCCGATTACGTGGCGGCGTCCCAGGCCCTGGCCAACGCCCCCGACTGACACAAAATAAAAATGTGGGAGCGGGCTTGCCCGCGATGGCGGAGTGTCAGGCGACGAATACATCGACTGGCAGTCCGTCATCGCGGGCAAGCCCGGCTCCCACATTGTTTTGTGGCGCCCTATTCACCGTATCTCGTCAGTTAAGCGCCGCAGCCCCCACTCTTTGGGCCTTGCGACGGCTCGCCACCACCAACCCCGCCAATACCACCAGCAAGCTCAGAACCCCGGTGGCGATGATCTCGACACGGTGCGCTTCCTGGAACAGCATGATGGTCAACGTACCGACGATAAACACCATTACCGCGTACGTCAGGCCTGGGAACAGCCACATCTTGAAGACGATCTTCTCGCCCGCCGCCGTACGCTTCTGGCGCATGCGCAGCTGCGACACGGCAATCACCAGGTACACCAACAACGCGATGGCGCCAGAGCTGGCCAGCAGGAATTCGAACACCGCCGCCGGGGCGACATAGTTAGCGAATACCGCCAGGAACGCAGCACCGGTAGACAGCAACACCGCCCAGTAAGGCGTGCCGCTCTTGTTGGTACGCTTGGCCACGGCCGGTGCGTCACCTCGACGGCCCAGGGAGAACAGCATGCGCGAGGCGGTGTACAGCGCCGAGTTGAGGCAGCTGGTCACGGCAACCAGCACCACCAGGTCGACAATCAGCTTGGCGTTCGGAATGCCCATGCGTTCCAGCACGGTCTGGTAGGAACCTACGGCCGCCAGGGTCGGATCGTTCCAAGGCACCAGGGACACCACAATGAAGATCGACAACAGGTAGAACAAACCAATCCGCCAGATCACCGAATTGGTGGCCTTGGTGATTTGCTGGCCCGGGTTCTTCGATTCGGCGGCGGCGATGGTGACAATCTCGGTGCCCATGAACGAGAACATCGTGGTCAGGATCGCCGCCAATACCGCGCCCATGCCGTTGGGCATGAAACCTTGGGTATCGAACAGGTGCGAAACACCGCTGACCTGGCTGGTAGGCAAGAAGCCGAAGATCGCGGCCAGGCCGAGGATCACAAAGCCGACGATGGCCACGACCTTGATCAACGCGAACCAGAACTCGAATTCACCGTAGTTTTTCACGCTGAACAGGTTGGTTGCGGTGAGCAACAAGGTAATCACCAGGGTGAACACCCAGATCGCCACGTCGGGGAACCAGGCGTGCAGGATCGTCGCCGCCGCGTTGGCTTCCAGCGGAATCACCAGCACCCAGAACCACCAGTACAGCCAGCCGATGGTGAAACCGGCCCAGTGGCCGATGGCCCGGTCGGCATAGGTAGAGAACGAACCGGTATCCGGTGACGCAACGGCCATCTCGGCCAGCATGCGCATCACCAAGACCACCAGCGTGCCGGCGGCTGCATAGGCCAACAGTACAGCCGGGCCGGCAGCAGCGATCGCATGGCCGGAGCCGACAAACAAACCGGCGCCGATGACACCGGCAATCGACAGCATGGTGACGTGACGCGGTTTGAGCCCCTGTTCGAGGTCATTGGAGCTTTGCGTACTACTCATTGACACACCTTTGCGAGGAATTGCGAAAACGGTTCGCCCGGCTTGCAGCCTTTCTCGTGAAAAGAATCCAACAGGGCGTTCTTTATTTTTTACGCAAGATTTGCGCCAAAATATTTCATAGCCACAGTTGACGGGGGCTGTAGGACAATTCGCAACCTATCGCAAGTCATTGAGAACAATGGCATTCCGCTATAGCGTTACCGTGCGACCCACATTCACGACGTACCGACGCACCAAAAACACACACAAAAAGTACGTGACGCCCCATAAGCGGGCTGATATGGACCGTTTGCCCGGTTAACCCTTCCAACACCCGGCCAAAGCTGGCACCATCGCGCCCTTTTTTACGCGAAGCCTGTGGATCTTTCCGGGTCAAACGTCTGTAGGTTGTTGATGGCGCGACACACTGCTGCGCCGATGCGACACCCTGCCGCAGACCATCGGTTAACCGTCCGCAGCGCTGTTGGCTGTCATCCAAACGCTATGCTAGCTTGGCGCCTCGCCAGGAAGGCGGCCCAACAGCGAAGATCGCAACGAACACAATGAGGACCGCACATGGCCCAGGCCACGCCCGCGCTTGAAATCCGCAACTTGCATAAACGCTATGGTGAGCTTGAGGTACTCAAAGGTATCTCGCTGACCGCTCGCGACGGCGATGTGATCTCGATCCTGGGTTCCTCAGGTTCCGGCAAGTCCACCTTCCTGCGCTGTATCAACCTGCTGGAGAACCCGCACCAGGGCCAGATTCTGGTGGCCGGCGAAGAACTCAAGCTCAAGGCCGCGAAAAACGGCGAACTGATGGCCGCCGACGGCAAGCAGATCAACCGCCTGCGCAGCGAAATCGGGTTTGTGTTTCAAAACTTTAACCTGTGGCCGCACATGAGCATCCTCGACAACATCATCGAGGCCCCTCGGCGCGTGCTCGGCCAAAGCAAGGCTGAAGCCATAGAAGTGGCCGAGGCCTTGCTGGCCAAGGTCGGTATTGCCGACAAGCGTCACGCCTACCCCGCGCAACTCTCTGGCGGCCAACAACAACGCGCGGCGATTGCGCGTACCTTGGCGATGCAGCCTAAAGTCATTCTGTTCGACGAGCCGACTTCTGCGCTTGACCCGGAAATGGTCCAGGAAGTACTTAATGTGATCCGCGCACTGGCCGAAGAAGGCCGCACCATGCTGCTGGTCACCCACGAAATGGGCTTTGCTCGTCAGGTATCCAGCGAAGTGGTGTTTTTGCACCAGGGCCTGGTCGAAGAGCAAGGATCGCCACAGCAGGTGTTTGAAAACCCGCTTTCGGCGCGCTGCAAACAATTCATGTCCAGCAACCGCTAACGGAGCAACATGCATGCAGAACTATAAAAAATTCCTTCTGGCCGCGGCCGTCTCGATGGCGTTCAGCGCCACGGCCATGGCAGAAACCTTGAAGATGGGGATCGAAGCGGCTTACCCGCCGTTCAACAATAAAGACGCCAGCGGCAATGTCGTCGGCTTCGACAAGGACATCGGCGACGCCCTGTGCGCCAAGATGAAAGTCGAGAAGTGCGAAGTGTATGTGTCCGACTGGGACGGCATCATCCCGGCCCTGAACGCCAAGAAGTTCGACTTCCTGGTGTCCTCGCTGTCGATCACCGACGAGCGCAAGCAGGCAGTGGACTTCACCGACCCGTACTACTCCAACAAGCTGCAGTTCATTGCGCCCAAAGCCACGGCAGACTTCAAGACCGACGCCACTTACCTGAAAGGCAAGGTGATCGGTGCACAGCGCGCAACGCTGGCCGGTACCTACCTGGAAGACAAGCTGCCGGACACCGAAGCCAAGCTCTACGACACTCAGGAAAACGCCTACCTCGACCTGACCTCCGGTCGCCTAGACGGCATCCTGGCTGACAAGTACGTGCAGTACGAATGGCTCAAGAGCAAAGACGGTTCGGCCTATGAATTCAAAGGCGACCCGGTAGTAGAAAGCGACAAGATCGGTATCGCCGTACGCAAAGGCGACCCGCTGCGCGAGCGCCTGAACAAAGCCCTGGCAGAGATCAAGGCAGACGGCACCTACAAGAAGATCAACGACAAGTACTTCCCGTTCAGCATCGAATGATCTGAAACGGCCTGCCCGGCGCGCTCCTGGTGAGCGTGCTGGCTTTTAGCAATGCCTGCCGCGATATGAAAACACCATGAATTTCGATCTCTACGGATTCGGCCCGGCCCTCGCCGCCGGCGCGCTGATGACCGTCAAACTGGCGCTCACGGCCCTGTGCCTGGGGCTGGTGCTCGGCCTTGCCGGCGCCTTGGCCAAGACTTCCCCGTACAAGCCACTGCAATGGCTGGGCGGCGCTTATTCGACCATCGTGCGCGGTATTCCCGAGCTGCTGTGGGTGCTGTTGATTTACTTCGGCACCGTCAACCTGATGCGCGCCCTGGGTGAGTTTTTTGGCAACCCCGACCTGTCGCTGAGTGCCTTCGCCGCCGGCGTCATCGCCCTGGGCCTGTGCTTCGGCGCCTACGCAACGGAAGTGTTTCGCGGCGCGATTCTCGCCATTCCCAAGGGCCACCGCGAAGCCGGTGTGGCATTGGGGCTGTCGAAGTTTCGGATTTTCACCCGGCTGATCATGCCGCAGATGTGGCGTATCGCCCTGCCGGGCCTGGGCAACCTGTTCATGATCCTGATGAAAGACACCGCACTGGTGTCGGTGATCGGCCTGGAAGAAATCATGCGCCACGCGCAAATCGGCGTGACCGTGACCAAGCAGCCATTCACTTTCTTCATGGTCGCGGCGTTCATGTACCTGGGCCTGACCGTACTGGCGATGACCAGCATGCACTTCCTGGAAAAACGCGCCGCCCGCGGCTTTGCAAGGAGCACCCAATGAGCGGCGACTACAGCTGGCTATCGCACTTTGACCTGGGCCTGAACTGGGCCGTGATCATCAAGTGGCTGCCGAAGTTGGCCCAGGGCGCCACACTGACCCTGGAGCTGGTGGCAATCGCCGTGATCGCCGGCCTGCTGCTGGCGATCCCACTCGGCATCGCCCGCTCTTCGCGCCGCTGGTACGTGAGCGCCCTGCCCTACGGCTACATTTTCTTCTTTCGTGGCACGCCGCTGCTGGTGCAGTTGTTCCTGGTGTATTACGGCTTGGCGCAGTTCGACGCCGTGCGCAACAGCTTCATGTGGCCGTACCTGCGAGACCCGTTCTGGTGCGCCACCGCCACCATGACCCTGCACACCGCCGCCTATATTGCCGAGATCCTGCGCGGTGCGATCCAGGCCATTCCGCCTGGCGAAATCGAAGCGGCGCGCGCCCTGGGCATGTCCAAGCCCAAGACGCTGTTCTACATCATCCTGCCCCGCGCCTCGCGCATCGGCCTGCCGGCCTACAGCAACGAAGTGATCCTGATGCTCAAGGCCAGCGCCCTGGCCAGCACCGTGACTCTGCTGGAACTGACCGGCATGGCGCGCACCATCATTGCCCGCACCTACCTGCCGGTCGAGATCTTCTTCGCCGCCGGGCTGTTCTACCTGCTGATGGCCTACGTACTGGTACGCGGCTTCAAACTGCTGGAAAAATGGCTGCGCGTCGATGCGTGCCAAGGACGTTGAGGCACGCTTCCAGGCACTGGATGCATTCCTGACCGAACACCAAGGGCTGTGGCGACCACGGCCCTTTACCCAGCTGCAATTGCCCTGGGAAACCGTGCACCCAGCCTTATCCCAATGGCTGCGCCAGCGCTCGCTGGCCGAGGCCGAAGCCAGTCACAACCACCCCCACGACCTGCCCGCGCCCGCGCCTTTTCCACAACTGGCCGCTGACGCGCTGCGCCTCGGCACTGTGGATAAGTTGCCCACACACGCCCTTGAACCCGCTCGCCATCGCCTGAATGTCGACGTGCCCGGGCGCAAATGGCAACAGATCGAAGCCTTCGGCGCCGCGCTGACCTTTTCCCAAACGCCCGCCCACTGGCTGGACTGGTGCGCCGGCAAAGGCCACCTAGGCCGTCGCCTGCTGCAACCCGGCCAACATCTGACCTGCCTGGAATACGACCCCGCCCTGATCGCCTCCGGCCAAGCCTTGAGTGATCGCCACGGCCTGCCCGCAACCCATCATCTGCAAGACGTAATGGCGGATGTCGCGATCCAGCCCGAACACACACCCGTCGCCCTGCACGCCTGCGGCGACCTGCACATGCGCCTGCTGCAACTGGCCAGCGCCGCCGGCTGCAAACAACTGGCATTAGCGCCCTGCTGCTACAACCGCATCACCGCCGACAGTTATCAGGCCCTTTCCGCCGCCGGGCGCGCCTCATTGCTACAGCTGTCGATTGATGACCTGGGCCTGCCCCTGAGCGAAACCGTCACCGCCGGCAACCGCGTACGCCAACAACGAGACACCTCCATGGCCCGGCGCTTGGGCTTTGACCAACTGCAACGGCAACTGCGGGGCTGCGACGACTACCTGCCAACACCCTCCCTGCCCGCCAGTTGGCTGAACAAACCCTTTGCCGACTATTGCCAGGAATTGGCAAGCCTCAAAGGCTTATCCACAGGCGAACAGGATTGGCCGGCACTTGAGGCCCACGGCTGGCAGCGCCTGGCCGAGGTGCGCAACCTGGAACTCGTGAGAGGCTTGTTTCGACGCCCATTGGAACTGTGGTTGGTGCTGGATCGGGCACTGTTTATGGTGGAACAGGGCTACAACGTCGAGGTCGGCAGCTTCTGCGAATCGTCGTTGACCCCGCGCAACTTGATGGTGCTGGCCGAGCGCCAATAAAGGGCAAAAAATCCTACACACGACCTGTGGATAACTCTGTTGATGAATTCTTTACAGAGGCCGTAGATACCGGCCCTTCACACCAAAAGCCAATCTGGTCATTTTTTGTTCACAAAATAAACTGCACACAAAACAGGCAGTTGCAGCGTGTTGAGAACTGCTGCACAAAATGGCTGTTTCGTGACAGCTGTTACCAACCGATTGTGCATAAGCATCTGGTGCCAGGCGCATAACGGGCGCTTTATGCGGGCTGTTTTGGCGTGTTCGGCAAGGGGGTAAAGCGCGTTGGGCATCTGGTTACGAGGGGGTCTGGAACCTATTGGTCTTGATCTGCTGCGCGAGCTGGAGCCGAACTTTGCGTGTGCTTTTCAACCTGTGAAGACACGGGGGAAACGCGCTAATCGCGAGAAACCTTCGATTTTGCAAAAATAGTCAGAATTCAGGGGTTTACAGAACCTTTCCAATCGCTATAATCGTCGCCCTAACACGCCGGTATAGCTCAGTTGGTAGAGCAACTGACTTGTAATCAGTAGGTCCCGGGTTCGACTCCTGGTGCCGGCACCATACAAGGTTCCAGAGAAAGCTTTCAAAATCTCTGGAACCCGCGAAAAACCCGCCTTCTGGCGGGTTTTTTCGTTTTGGCGTTTCGCCTGCCCCCCCTGACCTGCAGCTTGCGATTTCTTGAAACGAATCCGCGCTCCAGCCTGCCGCCCATGCCAATCCAGCTACGGTATAGTCCCGCCCCTCCTTGGCGAAGATGCCAAGACCAGTTTTCAGGATTAAGGGAACGTCGGATGGGCGGCAAACCGAGGCCTGATCCTTCTATTGTCAGCGGTTTCAGAGTCGCGTATGTAGAGGGTGGCCGTAAGTATTACTTTGATGCCGTAGAGCAACGTTACTACTCATGGGATTCGCTTCACGGCGAGTTTGAAGTCTTCGACCGACGTGGCTTTCACCTGGGTTCGGTCTGCCCTGAAACCGGGCTTGCTTTGAAACCTGCCGTCCGCGGACGAAGGATCAAACCGAACTGAGAGGTTCATATGAATTTTGTAGAGCTTTGCCTTAAAGGCGATGTGCTGGAAGAAGAGATCGACCAATTCGTCGAGGACTGGCACGAGGGTCGTCAAGGTGCCGACATGCAATTGCATGAATATCTGGGCATGAAGTGGGAAGAGTACCAACTGTGGTCAACCACCCCGTCGGTCTTACCTTTTGTATTGACTGCCCACAAGTACGGCACCTCTCTTAAGGACCAACTCGATCAAGACAAATTTGCGATTGCTGCGCGCGCGCGATCGGTCGCTGAAGCGACCAAAGTCGAAGCCTGGCTACGTAGCGTGGGCAAGATCTAGTGACCCCAGAAGAGAAAATGGCCAGTCGCGTCCTGGCCATCCGCAAGCTGACACCGCCGTACGATCTAGAGCAGCTAGCCTCTACCTATGGGGAGCTTGAGTACCTTGAACTGCCGTTCGGCGTGGACGGAATCACCATTGGCATTGGTGCTGCTACCAAGCCTCGCATCCTGATCAACTCGAGTGCTCCTGCTACCCGTCGAAAATTTACACTGGCCCATGAAATCGGGCACGTAGTTATCCCATGGCATACAGGCACAATCGTCTCCCACTTGGAGAACCGCGAAGTTGATGCTGCCTACAACCAAATGGAGACCGAAGCCAATCGCTTCGCCGCAGAGCTGTTGATGCCATCTGAATGGCTGCGTGAAACATTCAAAGCCGCCTCCAGTGTGGAGCAGTACTTGCGCTCAGTCCTTACCCTCGCCGGGGCATCCAAAGAAGCAACATTCAATAAAATATTGCGCCCGCTTATTCAGCCAGTGATTTGCGTGCAAGTGGACAGCGCATCCAGAGTTCTCAGCAGTCGAAGATCCCAAACGGCACCGTATCCTCCAGAACGAAATGCCGAAGTCGGCAGCGAAACCTTTCAGACAGACTGCCGTTTCGAAAGCTTTGAAATAGACGGCCAGTTTTACATGACCTGGACCTTCATCGGCCGCGACATACGGGAAGTAGACACAAGGCCGTGGCGGGAAGTCTTCACCCACATCCTGAATGACACTGGCATGCAGGGATATTTGCAGAATATGAACGGCATTCTCGCTGCTGCTTATGGCAAAAACAAAGCGCTCGACGAGGCAGAAATCTGCGGAGCCGTCATCCGAGCATTCAAAAAATATGAAATGTACGATGTGGTCACCAAGCACCATTTGTTTGAACAGTTTGTGATCAAACGGGTGAGGGAACTGAAGCTGCGGGGTTGAGTGATCAGATAGGTTTGGGAAAGATCAGGGGAAGCGCTGTCGTTGACAGCAAGCCAGGTAGGTACGCCGAACAGGTCTCGCCCGACGGCAGCAGCAACCTGCTGGCACCGAACGAAATCTACCTCGTCTTCCAAAGGCAGATCGTCCGATCCGCCCGAGATCTCCTCCATACGCACAACCTCAAAGGCTTCCACGAACTGCGTGCGGCTTATGCGTGCGAACGCTATGAGCAGATCACCCAACCACCACATGAACTCAAACTCGAAATCGACGCGCTACTACTACCTGCTGACCACAAGCCTGATCACTCTGCGCCTAGGAAAATCCTGGAATTTTCAACGTTAGCCGAATGCCAGCAACTGCGCGCTCTGTATCCCTAACTGGCAGATTGATCCAGCCAACAATTTGATTGGGATTAGGGCGGACCTCTTGAGCCCCTGAACCTAACCTCTGTTGTTTGATAACCTCTATGTTTTACTGATGGACCGAGGGTTGTAGCTCTAGGCTACAGGCTTCACCTGAGACGTAGAGGCTGAAGGCGGTGATAGACACTAGTCTGGTGGCGAAGCTAAAGGCTGAGAATGCAAGATTGGTAGCCTTGCTGGATGCTCATGGCATCGAATGGCGCCCGCCTGCTGAGCCAGTCAAGATAGCGATTGTCCAAGCAGAACAATCACAGCAACTCGATACTGATGGAAAGCTTGCCCTATTCCGAAGCTTGTTTCGTGGTAGGACGGACGTTTATCCCATCCGCTGGGAAAGCAAGGCAGGCAAATCAGGATACGCACCCGCTTGCGCAAACGAATGGAGGCCTGGCGTTTGTGAGAAGCCCCGAATTAAATGTGGCGACTGCGGTAACCGCCAGCTGCTTCCGCTGACCGATGAGGTGGTCTATCGCCATCTGGCGGGCGAAGTGGTCGTTGGTATCTACCCCCTACTCTTTGATGACACTTGTTATTTTTTGGCGGTCGACTTCGATGAGGCCGAATGGCGTGATGATTCCAAGGCTTTTGCGCAGTCATGTCATGAGCTGAACGTGCCGATGGCGCTGGAAATATCGCGCTCAGGCCAAGGAGCTCATGCCTGGGTTTTCTTTGAGCGTAATGTTCCTGCCTGCGATGCGCGCCGCCTCGGTGCCGCAATCATCAGTCATGCCTGTGAGCGCACCCGGCAGTTGGCGCTCAGCTCCTATGATCGACTGTTTCCAAACCAGGACTATATGCCCAAAGGCGGCTTTGGAAATCTCATCGCGCTCCCTTTACAAAAGCGGGCTAGGGCCCAAAACAATAGCGTTTTTGTAGACGATTCGCTTGAGCCTCATCCTGATCAATGGGCCTTCCTGGCATCGATTCAGCGCATGAGTCCAGAAGATATCCAGCCCGTTATTATCCAGGCGATGGGTAATCTGGACCCTTTAGGGGTCGCCTATGTCGATGACGAAGGTGATGCAGAACCTTGGAAAAATCGTGAATCGAGATCACGTAAATTGACATGCCCGTTGCCTGCTGCTGTCAACATCACGCAGGCTAACTTAATTTACTTTGAAAAGTCGGAATTGCCACAGCCATTGGCAAACCAGCTTGTCCGGCTCGCTGCCTTTCAAAATCCTGAGTTCTACAAAGCTCAGGCAATGCGCATGTCAGTGTGGAACAAGCCAAGGATTATCGGTTGTGCCCAGAACTTCCCCAAACATATTGCGTTACCACGTGGCTGTTTGGATGCTGCGCTGGAGCTTTTAGAGGAAAACGGGGTTACCCCTATTCTTAAAGACGAACGCTTCGCGGGCGACCCCATCGACGTGAGCTTTCTCGGGACCCTGCGTTCTGACCAAGAAGCTGCTATCAGCGCAATGCTAAGTCATGACACCGGTATCCTCTGCGCACCGACAGCTTTCGGTAAAACGGTGAGTGCCGCTGCGTTGATTGCCGCACGTGGCATTAACACGTTGGTGCTTGTGCATCGGACGGAACTGTTAAGGCAGTGGCAAGAGCGCTTGCAGGCGTTCTTGGGAGTCGGGAATGGTGTCGTTGGTACTCTTGGGGGCGGAAAAGCGAAGCTTACAGGCATCATCGACATTGCCGTCATGCAGTCGCTATCGCGAAAAGGCGAGATCAGCGATCAGGTAAAAAACTACGGCCAGATCATCGTTGATGAGTGTCATCACCTATCAGCAGTGTCATTCGAGGCACTACTAAGGAGCGCGACCGCACGGTACGTATTGGGACTCACAGCAACCCCAGTGCGCCGAGATGGACAGCAGCCCATTATTTTTATGCAATGCGGACCGATCCGACATTCTGCTGCTCGACCAGCGAGTGCGCCCCATGACCTCTCTGTCGTGCCTCGATTGCTGCCCAAACCAATAGTGGTCCCCGACAGCTTTGGGATTCAGGACGTTTTTCGGCGTCTAGCCGACGACTCTGAGCGGACAGCCAAAATCGTCTCGGAGATTGAGCTGGCGTACAACGAGGGTAGAAAAATTCTAGTGCTAACGGAGCGGACGGAACATGTAGATGCCCTTGAATTAGAATTGAAGCAGCGCGTGCATAACCTTTTCACGCTTCATGGGCGAGTGCCTAAGAAACAGCGAATTTCCCGTATGCATGAGCTTGAGTCCCTTCCCCCTGATGCTCCACGAGTGCTTTTGGCAACAGGAAAACTAGTAGGTGAAGGCTTCGATCATCCGCCGTTGGACACGCTGGTGCTGGCAATGCCCATCTCATGGAAGGGAATCCTTCAGCAATATGCGGGGCGGTTGCATCGATCACATGCCGATAAGGCCGACGTGCGAGTGATCGACTTCGTTGACGAGGGTAATGTCGCGCTGATGAGGATGTGGGATAAGCGCCAGGCGGGTTACAAAGCGATGGGCTACCGCATGGCTGACTCCATGGCCACCATGGACCTACTCTAACTCTACCGTGGTTAACAGTTGACGCATCAACGGCCCAACTCTGATAGACGAATGACCGGCCGCTGTGAGGGCAACTCCGGCCCTTCGCCGTTAGTCACGTCAAGCAAGAAGAGGACCCTGAGGTAGTTTTAGAGGTAGAATCGCACAGGCCTTCGAGTATTAATTAGCTAATTCAATAACTTATAAAATCGTTCGATTCCTGGTGCCACCATATCTAGAAGCCCCGCAATGCGGGGCTTTGTGGTTTCTGCGGTTTGGAAATTAAGCACTACACTTCAGCGCACCCCGATGACGCGGTAACCTCCTATCGCCGCTCCACATCTGCCAATTGCATCGCCCTCTCCCTACCAAAAAAACACAACGCGAGTCACCAAAATATCGGACAGTTTTGTCCTTTGTGATCTGACATTTGCGACGCACATAGACCCTGCGCAAACACATAACATCGATGCGATTCAGTTTCAACATTGGATCCAAATAGGACTTATCCAGCATTGAGCCTGACTGGATAATTACTACGCCGTCGGTTGTGCCCGACATTTTTTTACCGTTGCTATTGATATAAGGAAATATTAAATGAATATAGCATCCAGGAATAGAATCGCGTCGAATGCAGAGCCAGCTATATCCTGTCAAACAGCACATTTAAACTGGGAAGACCTTCGTTACTTCGTGGCGTTCTCCCAAGTGAACTCCTTGAGTGGAGCGGCGCGTGTCTTGGGCGTCGAGCATGCTACCGTGTCTCGACGTATCGCGGCGCTAGAAAAATCACTCAGCGTAAAATTAGTTGATCGTAGAAAGCGCCTGTACGAACTTACAACGGTCGGGCGCAAACTCGCAGACCTAGGAAAACAGATCGAGACTCAAACGGAGGCGATTGAACGCCTGGCTGTCGCGGCCGCGCAAACCCAGCAAGTTGTCGAGGTGACGGTCAGCGCCCCGCCTTCCGTTACCTCCGAGAAACTGATCCCCAACCTAGGACGTTTCCGGTCAACGCATCCGAACATAGTTTTGCGTCTTCTAGGCGATAGCCAGTATTCGTCTCTGTCCAAGTGCCAGACACATCTGTGCATTCGCTTCGCCAAGCCGCGCCAAATTGGCATTGTCGCGCGGCGGATAGGTTCGGCCTCCTTTTCATTCTATGGCGCCAAGACCTATCTCCAAGACCGCTCCCCCGAGCAATATGAGTTCATCGGCTACGAAGCCGAAGCCATGACACTTCCTCAAAATGACTGGCTAAAAAAAATTGTCGGGGATCGTCCATGCGTCCTCAAAGCGAAAACGGTCGAGCTGCAGGTCCGGGCAGCCGAGGCCGGCGTGGGTATTGCGCTGCTGCCCAGCTTCGCAGTGCAACATAGCTCACAGCTTTGCCGGCTTGAGCTCGCAGACCCGTTGATGGTGGACGTCTGGCTAGGGGTGCACGAAGACTTCCGTGCGATCCCCTCAATCCAGGCCGCCATGAATTACGTTGAGGCCTGCTTCTACGACAATGATTAAAGGCAACAAGCTGATCAAGCGCCCTGTGTCAGTCGGCGTTGATCCAGTATGGGAAAAAATTCACAGGCACCGGTGATTAACGCACGTTTACAAAACTACACGTATTGACGAGGATCAATACCGAACACCTCAACAGGTGCTTGCAAGACCGAACTGCAATGAGTTTCGGCTGGCTCTATATACCCAACGAAGGTCACCCCCTACAAAAAAAATAAAGGGGGGATTAACTATCTTCGGTCAAATGTGTGCCCACCTCTTAACTGCCATCAACCGCAGGAGAAATTATCATGGGGAAAGTAAAAGTTGTGGACGTCACGCTGCGTGACGGAGGATATCGCAATAATTTCAACTTCACGGACGAACAGGCCCTGGTAATAACATCAAGCTTGGCAGAGGCCGGGATTAATGTATGTGAGGTTGGTTATTGCAGGGGGTCGTTCGCGCCCAAAGTTGAGCATGGACTGACAAGCAATATAAATGCTGAATTTATCGAGCGCGTTCGCCAGGCTGGCGGTGGCCGAATCGAGCTTGCGGTGATGGTCCACCCTAAAAACGTGGGTAACGAGGATTTCGCCATGCTCAAGGAGCAGGGCGTCTCGATGATCCGAGTCTGCTTACGCCGAGAGCAGTTGACCGAAGGGCTTGCCACTCTTTCACTCGCTCGCGATTACGGTTTCAGCGTTAGTGCCAATGTCACCCATGTGACGGCACAAACGCTCAGTGCCGTCATTGACACCTCGGTGCGCGCTGAGGGCGCTGGCGCAGACATCATCTGTTTCGCAGACTCTAATGGGCACATGCTCCCCAGCGATGTTGATCGACTGATCAGTCGTCTCTCCAACCGACTGGCAGTGCCATTGGGCTTCCACGCCCATAACAATCTTTCAATGGCTCTGGCTAACGCAGCCGCTGCCATCGAATCGGGCGCCGAGTACATCGACACGTCCATCTGTGGGATGGGGAAAGGGGCCGGCAACTTGCACTTGAGCATGCTCGTCGCCTATCTCGAGCGCATTGGCACTAATCATGGATTTGACCTCGTCAAGGTTCTTGAACTTTCGAACCTGACCGCGGCGTCTATCCCATTCAACAACATCCCAAGCCCTCTGCTGGACATCATTATGGGGGCGTATAACTTCCCGTTCGACAGTACAAAACGCATGCGAGAAACCGTCGAGCGCTTTCAACTGACGTCCGAGTATCGTGCTCTTGAAATCATGCATCAACAGGATCAGGTCGCACGCCTTGCACCCAGAGCCATCGCGAATGTTTACGGGCGCGACACCATGACCGCACAGGAGATAGCTGGATGAGCGACTACCTCACACGCAAGCGTATTTGTGTGCTTCCCGGTGACGGTATTGGCATCGAAGTCATGGAGGCCGCACTGCCAGTCCTTAAGGCCTTGAACCTGCCGTTCGATCTCGAGTTCGGGGACATCGGTTGGGAATGCTGGAAGCGGGAGGGCAATACCGTTCCGGATGAAACCTGGGAAAAGATCAATCAGTGCGACGCCACCTTGTTAGGCGCCATCACTAGCAAACCCCTTGCCGAAACAGAAGCAGAGCTGCCCCCTCATCTTCAGGGGCAGAACCGCCGCTATGTAAGCCCGGTGATCCAGCTAAGGCAAAACCTGGATCTTTACGCAAACGTGCGGCCGGTCACTGACATCACGGGCGAAAATCGATTCCGTTTTGTCGTCATCCGGGAAAACACTGAAGGGCTGTACGCCGGTCTGGATTATGGACGGATACCTGATCAATTCCTGCCCTTGCTGCAAGAGCGGGAAGCATTGGGCGCGCCATGGCGTCGTGAAGGGCAGGAGGACGCGACCATTTCCGTGCGCCTACAAACGCGCAGCGGGCTTGAGCGCATCTTCGAATACGCATTTGACTATGCGTCCCGGCATGGATTCGACCGGGTCACCTTCGTAGACAAACCCATGGTACTTCGTCACAGCAGCGCTTTCACTCGAGGTGTATTTGAAAGTGTCGCCCAGGGATACCCTGGCATTGAGGGCGTAATCGAGAACGTGGACGCAGTAGCGCTTTGGATGGTGCAACGCCCGGAGCGTTTCTCCGTTGTAGTGGCTGAGAATATGTTCGGCGATATCCTTTCTGATCTCGGCGCAGGCGTCATGGGTGGCCTGGGTTTCGCCCCGAGTGGGAACTTCGGAAAGCTGGGCGCATATTTCGAGCCGGTCCACGGCAGCGCTCCGGCCCATGCAGGGCTCAACAAAGCCAATCCCAGCGCGATGTTCATGACCATCGCTCTGATGCTCGAGCATCTGGGTTATCCGCAGGAAGCACAATACGTGACGGCGGCGGTCAGCCGGGTGGCGCGTTCAAGCGTGCGCACCTATGACATGGGGGGGTCGCACTCCACCGCGCAGGTTGGCGAAGCCATTATTGGAGAATGCGTTTCCATGGCCGCGCTGAACTGGGCCCAACCTTGCGTTCCAACCTCACCCCAGGGAGCAACACATGCCCAAGCTCTTTGAATCGGTCCAACTCTCTCAAGCATTGCTGGACGAATGCGAACAATTGGATACCGCGTCACTGTCCGATGCCCTGGACAGCCTTGGCGTTTCTGGCGGCCTTCTGGGCATCACCACCCAAGTTCCTGGTAGTCGCTGCGTGGGCATTGCTTTTACCGTGCAGTATGAGCCGGTCGGAGATTCTCATGGGTTCAAAAATGCGGCCAATTATATTGATCAGGTCCCGCCTGGAGCCGTGATCGTCAGCTCCAATGCGGGGCGCCAAGACTGCACGGTATGGGGCGATATCATGACGCACTTCGCCGTGGCCAGAGGCATAAAAGGCACTGTAATTGATGGAGTGGCCAGGGACATCGATACCGTCGTCAAGCTGGGGTATCCCCTGTTCAGCCGCGGACGGTTCATGCAGTCCGCAAAAAACCGGACTCAGCTCAAAGCGGTGCAGGTCTCGCTTGAGATCGGTGGCGTCACCGTCAATCCTGGAGACCTGCTGGTCTGCGATGGCAGCGGCTGCCTTGTCATTGCGCAGCATATAGCGGCCGAAGTTATTCGCCGTGCGCGTGCCGTAGAACACACCGAACGCCAGATTATCGGAGCGATAACCGCGGGGGCCTCATTAGAGGAGGCTCGCAAGACCTACCGCTACGACCAGCCTTGGTTGGGTGCTGCTCAGAAGGTAGAAGCGGAGTTAGCCCAATGAGCCTTTCGCATGAGCTATCCGCCAGCGCCAGGGTCTTGAGCACGCCGTTGAAACCGCACTGCTTCACAGACAAGGGTTCAGTCACTCAAGAGTTCAAGAAAGCGATGCGTCGCCTGACCTCCACGGTCACTCTTATTGCGACTGAACATGAGGGCGCACCTTTTGGGATGGCTGCAACCGCCGTAACGTCGGTGTGTACAGACCCTTCCTCCATCCTTGTCTGCATTAATCACGGGGCAAGCATGTACAGGCCTCTGATTGGTCATGGAAGGTTTTCGGTGAACTTGCTTCGGGTTGGCCAAGAGGACTTGGTGAGGGTTTTTGGTGGCGCAGTCACCGGCCCTGCCCGGTTCGAGACAGCCGACTGGCAACACTCCAACGGCCTACCGTATCTGCCAAGTGCCCAGGCTTCTCTTTTCTGCACCGTTGCCCAACGCATGAGCCATGGAACCCACGAAATAATCATCGGTCACGTCGACGACCTTGTCGTGGCGCAAGACATCACTCCACTGCTCTGGCAGGACGGGAAACCCACAGGTTCCATACCTGTAATGCCTTGAACACGCGTTTTTCACTATTGGAAGATAATCATGAAAATGGAATTGTTTGATCCTCAATCTGTTTCCGATGACACCGCGATTTATCTCGTGAATGTGGTGCATGTTGAAGAAGGCGCGCAGGACCTCGCAGTGGAAATACTGGAGGACACGGTCAACTATGTTGCGCGAACGTACAGTGCCTTTCAGTGGAGCCGTTTGATGAAGAGCACAGACGGCAAGACGGTCATCAACCAGGCTCAGTGGAGCGATCGTGGGCAGTTCGAATCGCTTTTCATCGACGAAGAGTTTTTATCACGTTATTCGCGCTTGAAAGAAACCGGTACCTGGGAATATCACTTGTACACCGTCGCCACCTACATCACCCCTGCCACCGCCCGCGAAACTGTCGGCTAACTGCAATCGCATGCGCAGCGCTTGGCGCTGCGCAATACCCAAGCCTATTCAATATTCGATCAAGGAAGAAGTTATGGCCGCAATCCGTTCAGCATTGACAACCTTCTTGGGCATCCAGCACCCACTGGTCCTCGCACCGATGGGAGGTGCATCAGGAGGACACCTGGCAGCCGCCGTTTCAAACGCAGGGGGGCTAGGCCTGGTGGGAGCAAGCTACGGAGATCCTGACTGGATGGTTCAACAGTTGTCGCTCATGCAGGATTTGAACAAGCCCTGGGGCGTCGGGCTGGTCATGTTCACGGTGGCGAAACGTTTCGAGCTACTGCATTTGGCACTGGAGTTCGGCCCGCAGGTTGTAGCGCTGTCCTTTGGTGACGCTCGTCCATTTATCGAGCCCATTCATCAAGCGAACGCCAAAGTCATCGTGCAAGTACATGACGTTGACCAGGCGTTATACGCTCTCGACGCCGGTGCCGATGCATTGATCGTGCAGGGTGCAGAAGCTGGGGGGCACAGCTTGCGCAGATCCTCCATGCCTTTGTTCCCGGCAGTTCGCGATGCCGTGGGCGAGAGCGTAATCCTGATCGGAACAGGTGGGATAGCTGATGGCCGAGGAATGGCCGCCGCCATGGCACTCGGAATGGACGGGGTAATGATGGGAACGCGATTCCTGGCCTGCGACGAAGCGCTTCCCTCTGAGCGTGTGAAAAACAGGCTGCTCCACGCCGTCGCAAGCGACACCGTCAGAACTCGCATCTTTGATGATGTGCGCGGAATATCTTGGCCCGCAGAGTACAGCGGTCGGGCGATCGCGAACCAGTTTTCCGAGTCGTGGGTTGGTAACGAGCAGGCGTTCTCGCTGGCCCTTGATGAGTTGCGGCCCCAGTACGAACGGGCACTGGCAACAGACGACGTAGGGACTAAAGCGATCTGGGCAGGCGAGGTGGCCGATCTGATCAAGGACGTACAGCCGGCGCGCTCGATAGTCGAGGCCACCCTCAAGGGCTATGCCGATACTGTCGCCAAGCTTGGACGCACCCTCTAAACGGACTCACGGGGCACAACCGGCCTGCTTGTAAAAGTAGGCTTTGTTATTTCTGCAGGAGCGAAACAATGAACCAGGACGTGCAATTCAAAGTGTATGGGCAAGGAAAACAGTGCGTTTTTGTACTTTCCCCCGTCATGCCCACATGGGACGAGGGCGCCTTTATGGCGCCGCTGACAGGTCATTTTCTCAGCGCAGGCTATCGGGTGGTGGTGTTTGATTCGCTCTCGATACCCGTTGCCTGCGATGAGACGCTGAACACTTTCAGTGAGCGTTGGGCTGAGTTGCTGCAACCCTGGGGCATACCCGACGTGCTTGTCGGTGTCGCCTTGGGCGGCGCGCTGGCGCTGGAACTGGTCCGTACCTCCTCGCTTGCGTCAACGGCGGCTCTGTTGCTGCTCTCTTCCCCAGCCAAAGCCGACGCTATATTGGATGCCAGGCTTGGAAGAATGGCGGAACTTGCACAGCTTGGCCACGTTGAAGAGGCCAAGCGTCTGCTGGATGCACTCGTCCTACCCGAAGGCAAACACCCCCAGCAAAGTCCAGAAACCCAAAACAGTGTTGATCTTGAAATACAGGGGCAGCGCCTCTCAGGTGGTTTTGGGATGTTAGCCGGTATCGATCTCAGTCACAGTCTACTGGCATACCAAGGAAGGGTTCTGAGCGTTTTTGGCGAGCGCTCCCAACTTGTCAACCAACCGCACGTGGTACGCACCTCTGGACCCCACCAACGCACACTGTGCATAAGAGCGGGAGGCATGCGGCCGTTGGCTGACGATCTCGATTCGGTTGTGAACGCTATCGACACTTTTCTTATACCTCGCTCGGAACACGCGGCATGAACGCGCTCAAAGACACCAGCCATTCCCTGAACTTTATCGACCTGCACTACCACGCGAACCCGGACGCGTTCGTTCGCCGCCATGGCGCAATAGATGCCGGAAAACTGTACGCAGCGGCCAACGGCCGGGTGGTATTGAAAAACCACTTGGGCTGCACTGCCGCGCAGGCCTGGGAAGCGCGCTCACAGGGTTTCCCTGTCAGTGGTTCCTTGGTTTTGAATGAGATTGCAGGCGGTGTCGACTTCAGGGTGGTGGAGCGTAGCCTGTGCATGCGCGGCGACGAACCGGGACGCTTCATTGTGCACTTCCCAACGGTGACAGGACGAAAGCACACCAGTACCCTCGCGCGAAATGTCAGCCATCCATTGTTGGTAAGTAAACCCATCAAGCCTCTGCGCGTCACAACAGACGCCGGGCGCTTGACGCCCCAGGCCCTGGACATACTCAAGATGGCGTGTGATTACCCCCTGGTCATTTCTACCGGCCACGCTGACGCTCGCGAGGTACGTGCTCTGGTAGATGAATCTGTTCGATTGGGCGTGCCGCGCCTGATGCTCAACCAGCCGGCCAATCCATTGACTGATTTGAAGGCTGACGAGCTTTTGGAGATCGCCACGGCTCCTAACGTATTCATTGAGCAGACCGCACTCACCTATCTTTTAGGCTATCAACAAGAAGACGACTTTCGCGAGGTGCTATCGACCGTCCCCAATGTTGTCTACAGCTCAGATTTGGGCCAAACGAGCCAGATGGACGTCAACGACTGGCTCGAACAAAGCCAGCGGTGGTTTGACACGTTTGAGCTGGATAACGCTCGCCGCGTGCAAGTGACCCTTGCCAATCCGCAGAAAATGTTGGAGCTCTAAAGGGGAGTTGGGCCCCCAGGTGCATTCGCCTGGGGGCCAGCGATCACACCATTTCCACAGCTTCGCGCGCCTCGTTGAGCACGGGCGATGCATCACTGAGGAACGGCTCGCGCAAACCTGCCGCTTCCATGAGCGGTTGAACGCCCGCTACGAAGTCCTTGATGCCTTGGTGGTAGTCCAACCAGGTGAGAGCGATGCCATCAATGCCCCAGTCTGAATATTTCTTGAAGAGCTCTACAATCTGTTCTGGCGTGCCCACTAACGGTACGCCGGCAAAACCGGCCTTGAAGTGGAAACGGAACCGAACCGCATCCTCGGGAGTGAAAATCCCGGTCTGAATGCCCAACTCGGTCGTGATGATGTCACATCCTTCATCGTCGCCCATTTGGTTGGCGTAATAATCCAGGTACGCCTCAGCTTCTTCCTGAGTGTCTTTTTGAACAACGTAGCCATAGCACCAGATCTTGAGGTCTCTGCCGAACTCATTTTTGGCCAGATCCTTGTAGGACGCGATCTGTTCACGCACCGCCGCTTCGCCATCCAAATGCTTGATGATCAAGAACGCCGCATCACAATGTTCTGCACAAAACCTTTTTCCACGTGGGGAGCCGCCAGCGTTGATAAGGTAAGGCTTGTTGAGTGGCTGTGGCTGAGAGATCGCGTCGCAGATCGTGAAGTACTCACCTTTGAAATCAAAAGGCGTCTGCTGCTGCCAGGCGTTCTGCGCGATGTGCAACCATTCCTCAGCGTAGTCATATCGCTTGTCGTGTTCCATCATGTGACCGCTGAACATCCTCATCTCAGCGCCGTACCAGCCACACAAAATATTCAGGCCAAATCGTCCGCCGCTGATGTGGTCAATCGTAACCGCCTGTTTGGCGGCAAACAGAGGGTGCACAGTGGGTAAGTGCGAGGTGGTGAACACTGCGATCTGATCGGTCAATGCGGCAATGCCCGCCGCCCAAGTGTAAGTTTCGTAACACACGCCACCGGTGTTGTTGGCACCACCAAAGCCTTTCCAACGGCCTACCGGAATGAACGCTTCAAACCCTGCCCGGTCCGCGTCTTTTGCAATTTCCAGATTGCCCGCCCAGTCATCCCCGCGAATCCGCTCGGGCGCATTCGTCACCGTACAGCCGCCCTCGGTGTTCGTAGAAAATACCCCTAGTTGCATCTTGTTACGACTGACACGCATTGGATTAGGTTTTACAGGGGTGGACTTTGTCGTGCGCATGATGACCTCCCAGGTCGTCAGTAGTGGTGAACTTCTTGCTTATTTCTCGCAACAAACCAGGCGGCGAGCAGGGCACAGCTAGCGAGCAGACCCGCCAGCGTATAAGCGCCGAAGGCCAAGTCAGTTCGATCGATCAGGAAACCTGTTGCTACAGGCAGCAGACCTGCAGGGACATAGCCCCCCATATTGAGCAATGCGTTAGCCTGCGCTCGCTTGTTGTCCGATATCCTTAACGCGATTAACGTCAATCCTCCCAACTGCCCCAGCCCCTGACCCGCACCCGCTAGCAAGGCGGCGATAATCAGGACGACGGGAGAGGAAATTGCTATCGCAGTGCAGATACCCAGCATCGAGAAGAAGGTCGCAGTGGCACTGAAATAGAAGATATGTTCCACAGTGCGTCGGCGCAGCGCCATCTGGACGACGAAAGCCGAGATGAACATTAGAAACGCAGTGGCTCCTGCCATCAGCGGCGTCTTGATGTTAAGCAGACTTGCCAATAGCGATGGCCCTAACGACAAGACAAATGAGGTCGCTGTAATGCCAGGACCGAACAGCGCGATTCCTAACAGTATGTGAAGGCGATGATGTCGCTCGACCGAAGGGAACCTCCATTTCGCATGGCCTCGTGGCAGGGCCTTATTGGCTTCGTCTGGCATCGTCCAGGCGATCAGGAAAGCGAGTGCAAGTATCCCTAGCTCCAAGGTAAACACCTTTTCGATCGGCTGACTTGCAAACGTGGCAAAGCTGCCAGCCAGCAAGGGCCCGAGACCTGCTCCCAGCACCATTGACATCGAGGCCACTAGCGAAGATAACCTTCGCCGCGGTAGACCTCCTTGATCCACCACACTTGCCATCCCCGCCGAGACAATGATCCCTACGGCAATACCTGTAAGCAGCCTTGCGAACAGCAAACTCTCCACCGATTCGGCGGACTTGAATAACCATGCAGCCGACATCGCGCAGACCAGGCCCGGCAGGAGTACCACCCTGCGCCCGTAGCGGTCAGAGACTTGCCCGGCAACCAGCAAACTGAGCAATAGCCCCAGAATATAGGCCGCGAATATTAACGTGAGGGTCGAAGATGCAAACCCGAGTTGCCCCTGCCACACGACATAGAGCGGGGTCGCGGTATTGGACAGAATAAACACCGACACCACCATCCAACCTGCCAGCCACATACGTAGCGGACTGCGTGGGACAACCATGCTTTGATTCAACAAGTCCTGAGCTGACGGCGCGTTTTGTTCAGACAAGGTTTGCTCCCTGGGCTGGAAAATGCGGCAGCACATATTCTGCTAGCTCCTGTAAGACATCTTTGGCAGGGCGACGTAACGGCTTCAGGTTCAATGCGACATGTGAAACACCTTGCGCTTGTTGTCGCTCCCACAAATCAATAAGCGCATTGCGTCCGGTGCTTATGCCTCGCCCCACCTTCAACGGAGCGTCGGGATTTTCTTCCAGATTGAAGAATGTCGCATAACCATATGGCTTGAACGTTCCTGGCGCAGAACAAGACCTCCACTGCTCAATCAAATTGGGCAGGCTGCCAAAGTCACTCTGGTGCCAGAGCCATCCATCCATATTCGACGCCAACCACTTCATGTCTTGACCACAACGGCCAACGGCAAGCATCGGCATTGCCGTAGACCAGGGCTTTGGAAGCAAATCCAGGGTGCCGTCGAGCCTGCCATAGTGGCAAAACTCGTACGTGGGAAACGCCTGTTGGGTCGCTATACGCAGCACTTCGCAACCCTCCCTGAAACGCTCTGCACGATTGTCGAACTCCCGGCTGAACGCTGGGTATTCGCTGGGCCGATCACCCGTTGAGAGCCCAAGCAGAAAGCGCCCCTGCAGTAACACATCAAGGGTCGCGGCTTGCTTGGCAACCATCAAGGGATCGCGCAACGTCAACACCACGCCGGCAGTGCCGATGCAGATACGTTGAGTAACCACGCCTAAGTGAGCGGCGTACACCAGCGGATCGAACATCTGCCCCGCGTCCCCGAACTCCGGGTCCAGCAAGGGCACGTCGCGCAGCCATATCGCGGAGAAACCCGCGATGTCGGCTTGGCGCGCCAGATCGACATGATCCTGCATGGTGGGTGCCATGCGATCGGGATACCCTTCCAGCGGCGCGATCAGCCCAAACGTAAGATGGCCAGGCGCAAACACACGTGAAAACGCAGGGTGAGTTCGATTGGAATCGTCGCTCGTTTGCATCTGGCCAATCATTCGCCGTCACCCACGATCACCGGGCGGACTGCTTCCGCCGGTTGATGATCATGCGCGCTGACTCGACCCAGTGTTGCGTACACAGCAATGGCCGTCAGCACGCTACCAGCCCCAAGGATGAACAGCAGGTGCCGAAACCCTTTCGCATACTCGAGGCGCAACAGCTCCGACTGCCCTGGCAGCTGATTACCTGCGCTGTGCAGATCGCCGAGCGCTGCCCGGCTGGAGGCCCCCATAATCTGATCCACAGCAAAATGGGTAGCGGCGTCGAACAGCCCCCATTGAATAAACGTCGCCAGCAACGCACCAGCGATGGCGATCGCTATTCCGTCGGCGGACACACGAACAGCGTTGAAAATGCCAGTCGCCATTCCCGCACGTTCTTTCTCCACCACGCTGACGGCCATCCCATCCATCAACCCCCAAGGCAGGCCAATGCCGATACCGATCAGCGCCATGGGCATCACTGCATTGCTGGCACCGCTATCCAGCACAACACCCAGCCAGAACAGCCCGGCAGCCACCAACACCAGCCCGACTGCCGAGAGCATCCCTGAGGTGTAGTGACGCGCGAGCTGGGCCGCTAGAAACGGTACAAACAACAACGGTGCAGCCAACGCAATCATCATTTTTCCGGTTTGCAGGGCACTGAGTCCATCGACCCCGATAAATCGTGCCGGCAGCATGATAATGAGCACGACAAAAAAGAACGCCGGGCTGGCTGCAAGAATCTGCACGCCTACGAATTTGGCTTGTTTGAACAATGAAAGGTCGAGCATCGGGCTACTGACACGACGCTCAATCGCCACGAAGATCATGAACAGAACGATCGCGCCAGCGACACAGCCCAACACGATGGGACTGGCCCAACCATCCTCTGGCGCGAGAAGGACGCCATAGGTAAACAACGTCAATGCGGCCGTAAAGCTCAGAGCTCCCGGCCAATCCATACCGTTGTTAGCCGGATCTTTAGAGTCCGTCGCACTCACGCACACGAGCACGAAGCCCGCGATGCCTATCAATGCAGTAGCATGGAACGTCCACTTCCAACCTGCCGAATCGACTAATACTCCCGCGGCCAGCGGGCCGAAGGCTAGCCCAATGCCGAACGTCGTACCGAGCAGACTGAATACTTTGGTGCGCTCTGCGCCGTGGAACACCTGGGCCAATGACGACATGGCGCCAGCGAACGCCGCTGCTCCGCCCAACCCCTGCACAAGGCGCAGGATGTCGATCTGCAAAACAGTCGAAGAAAAGGGAATAGCGACGGTAGACAACACGAAGATGACCAGGCCAATCAGCCATACCCGCTTGCGTCCATAGATATCCGTCAGGCTCCCCGCCGCCATCATGGCGCTGCCATAAGTAAGGATATAAGCGTTGACCACCCAACTGAGCTCTACAGCAGATCCACCCATGGCAGCACTGATGGAAGAGAGCACTACGGCTGGCCCGGTAAAGCAAAGCGGAATGAGTACGCCTGTGAGGCAAGCTGCGAAAAGCTGCAGCCACTTCAATAACGGGGGAGCCGTCTGAGCGCTGTGTGTTGAGTTCATCTGAATGGTTCCTTCATTGATATGCGCAGGTGTCGGTCCTTCGCGCACAGTTGTCTGCGGTGATCGGCCCATCCAAAGGTTAGGGCTTGCGTCTCCAAACAAAAACAGGCCTATAATCCGAACATATCGGACTCTTGTGTCCGCAGTGAGGGCCATCCGTTGGAGTCGCTTGGCAGCATTTCATTATTTGTATTGGTGGCTGAGACTCGAAGCTTTACCCAGGCAGGGAAACGATTGGGCATCTCTTCGTCGGGCGTCGGTAAAAGTATCGGTCGGCTGGAGGACAGGCTCGGGGTACGTCTTTTCCAGCGCAACACGCGAAGCATCGCCCTGACGCTGGAAGGCTCACTGTTTCTTGAACGCTGTCGACGAATACTTTCAGAGCTTGAAGCTGCAGAAATGGAGCTGAGCAACGCACGTGAAAAACCGAGGGGCAAATTGCGAATCAGCCTGCCTCTCGTCAGCGGCCTCGTCATGCCGGCAATCATTCAGTTCATGCGCACCTACCCGGAAATAGAACTCGACATCGACTTTTCTGATCGCATGGTCGACGTTATCGAGGAAGGTTTTGACGCCGTGTTACGCACAGGCGAGCCCACTGATTCGCGGCTGATTTCTAAACGGCTGGGGGGCTTCCAGCTGCAGATTGTGGCGTCTGCAGCCTATCTCGCAGCGTATGGAGTACCCAAACGCCCAGCGGATCTGGCCATGCATTCATGCCTGCTGCACAAGTTTCCTTCGACGGGAAAAGTGGAACCTTGGCCTTTACGCGTTGCGGCTGGAGAGCCGGATTTCGAGCTGCCTCAAACAATGGTGTGCAACACGACTGAAGTGATTGTCGATGTGGCTCGTTCAGGTTTGGGCGTTGCCTGCCTGCCTGATTTCATGACGACCCAATCCATCAAGAACGGCGAATTGGTGCAAGTGCTGACGGACTATACGGTTCATACCGGAGTCTTTCGGCTTGTATGGCCTTCCAGCAAACACCTTTCACTGAGGCTGCGAGTCTTCATAGACTTTATGCACAGTCAGCTATTTAACAGCGCCTTGAACGAATAATAAGCGGGTGGCGTATGTGCACCTCCAGGTCACCCGCTTAGCCGGCGCGCAATAAAAAACCCCGAACCAGTCGGGGTTTTTATTGCCTGGCATCAGGCACGACATTCGATCAATTAGAAAACGTTGATCGGGTAGTCGGCGAACAGACGGATTTCGTTACCGCCTGTGTTGTAGTTGCTGGCGTTGTTGGAAACGCGCAACCACGAGGCGCGAGCACGTAGGCTCAGGTCTTTGGCTGGGCCGCTCTGTACCACGTACTTGAACTGGTTCCAGATTTCACGCTCGGTGCCATCGCCACGGCCAGTGCCGTCGTCGATGTTGGTGCCGCGCACGTAGGCAATGTTATAGGTCAGGCCCGGTACGCCGAAGGTGGCGAAGTCGATGCCATAACCTGCTTGCCAGGAGCGCTCGTCCTTGCCGTTGAAGTCGGACCAGTAGGAGTTGGCCAGCAAGATGGTATTGCCGCCGTCGCCAATGCCGCCAGCGTTGCGGTAGCCACCGTACAGGTAGCCGGTGTCACCGGTGCTGCGCTGGTGAGCGAGGGTGAAGCTGTGCGCGCCAACGGCCCAAGTAGCGCCCAGGCTCCAGATCTTGTTGTCGCGAGCGTCCGCATCACCTTGGTTTTCCAGGGCGAAGCTGCGGTCCAGCTTGGTTTTGTAGCCGTTGAAGTCAAACGTCAGCGACTGCTTCTCTGGCAGGGCCAGCACGTAGTTGACGTTGACGTACTGCTTCTTCAGCACGTCCTGCATGTCGGAGGCGTACAGGGCAGCCGACAGGCTTTCGGTGAATTTGTAGCTACCACCAATGTAGTCGATGCTTTTCAGGCGGCCGCTGTCGGTGCCTTCCATGCTCTTGCGCGCTTCTTTGGTGAAATGACCCGCGTCCAGTTGCAGACCGGCGATCTCTTTAGAGACGATCGAAGTACCGGTGTAGGTTTCCGACAACAGGCGAGAGTTGTCGTACTGCAGCACAGGCACAGCCGGGAACTGATCACCGTACTTGAGTACAGTGTTGGAAACGCGGAACTTCACGGCAGCGCCGCCTTTGGCCAGGTCGTGTGGTGCCGAGCCTGGGTTTCGCTGGCCGTTGTCATCAACAGTGCCGTTGCCCTGCTTGAAGAAGTCGATGCCGCCGGCGCCAGCGCGACCTTTACCACCGTCCAGGCGGATAGCGTATTGGCCAATCACATCCACACCCACACCCACGGTGCCTTGGGTGAAGCCGGACTCGAACTTGCCGATGAAGCCTTGGCCCCATTCAGCCTTGTCCTTCTCGCCATTTTTTTTGTCACGGCTGATGTAGGCGTTACGTGCTGCGATGTTCAGGTGGCTGTCTTCAACGAAACCCTTGGATTGCTCCTGGTCGTTTGCCATTGCTGTCGATGCGCTCAAAATCCCCAGAGCGATCAGACTCATCCGTTGCTTCAACATTTTCTTATATTCCTTATTACGGGTTGAGTACGCGCTGTGACACCAGGCTCCTATTGCTTTTTCTGGTGTCGACTTTGCCGGCAAAAAGAAGGCCCGCGGACGACTGAACTGCCGCGGGCCTTTTTTTATTGGATTAGTCATGGTGGTTAGCCACAGGCGTTGGGCGCAATCCTATGCGGGCGTTGAACTATGTGTCAATTTCGTGAATCGTCTGTATTTAGGCGATATTCGTCTAAGCGGCGAGCGGAGGCGCAGGGATGAAAGCCTGAAAAGCGCCTTGAATCCCCCTCGAAACACATTAAGTAACAAATCCGACAGAGCGGACGTTAGGGAATAGATAACACGCGCAAATGCAAAGCATTACCATTCGCGCACAATTTTCCTGCCACGTCATTTGGATACGCTCCCATGCCTGCCCCTCGCCTGACGCCCCTCTCCCTTGGGCTCTCTGTTCTGCTGTCTGCCGGTTTTGCCGGTGCGGCCACGGTCTTGCCTGAAACCTCGATCAGTGTGGAAGCAGACGAAGACGACCCACGGGTCAAGGAGACCAGCACCGCCACACGCACCGCGACGGCTGTTCGCTATGTGCCCCAGGCGATCGACTCAGTCAAAACCGAAAGCCTGCGCTCCTATGGCACCAACGAGCTGGGCCAGGCGTTGAGCGGTATCCCCAACGTCAGCAGCGGCGCCGATACACGCTTCGACAGCCTGCGCATACGTGGTTTCGACGCCAGCAATGACTTCTATCTGGATGGCATTCGCGACGACAGCCAGTACGTGCGCGACCTGCATAACATCGAGCGTATCGAAGTACTCAAGGGGCCGGCTGCGGTGCTTTACGGGCGAGGCGGCCAGGGCGGCATCGTCAACCGGGTGAGCAAAATGCCAACCCCAGGGCAAAAGTCCAGTATCGAAGCCCAAGGCGGCAGCAACGATTTGCGCAGCCTGTATGCCGACCTGAGCACCGACCCCACCGACAACATCAGCCTGCGCCTGAACATGGGCAACCAGGACAACAACAGCTTTCGCGATGGCGTCAGCGGCAACCGCCAGTTGTTCGCGCCATCGATGAGCTGGCAGCTCACTCCAGAGCTGAACTGGCTGGTGCAATACGAATACAGCCGCTACAACCGCACCCCAGACCGTGGCATTCCGGGCGTCAACGGGCGCCCGGCGGATGTGAGCCGCAGCACCACTTACTTTGATCACGGCGATTACATCGACGATAAGTCCCAGTCCCTGCGTTCCAAACTCGCCTACGAGCTCAATGCCGACTGGCAACTGCGCCATACCCTCGGCGTGTTCAAGCTCGACAGTGATTTCGACAATACCTACCAGACCGGTTACGAGCCGAAAACCAACAGCGTCACCCGCCAACACTGGCAGCAGGACCTGACCACCCGCAACGTGTTCAACAACCTGGAGCTGGAAGGCGGTTTCGACACCTTTGGCCTGGAGCACCGCTTGCTCACCGGCATTGAGCTGGGCAGCCAGCGCCGCGATCCGAAGCTGTACTCCGCTCGGGATGGCAGGACAGTGCCGAGCCTGGACCTCAACCAGCCTAATCGCCGCCTGAGCCACACCGGCAGCATGCGACTGTCGAGTAACAACCACACTGAAGTCGAAAGCCGCGCCCTGTATGTGCAGGACCAACTGCGCTTGAACGACCAGTGGCAACTGCTGGGCGGGCTGCGTTACGACCGTTTCGAAGTGGACACCACCAACAAGCTGCTCGACATCCAACAGAACGTGAAAAGCCACAGCACCAGCCCGCGCGTCGGCCTGGTGTGGACGCCTCTGGAGCACCACTCGTTCTATGCCTCGTGGAGCAAGACCTTCTCGCCAGCCGGCGGCGGCCTGATCGGCATCACGCCGAACGCCACCGGCAACGCCAACGACCTGAGCCCGGAGCTAACCAAGCAAAAGGAAATCGGCGTGAAGAGCGACTGGTTCGACGAGCGCCTGAGCACCACCCTGGCCGTGTACGAACTGGAACTCTACAACCGCCGCACCACCGACCCGCTGGACCGCACCATTACCCTGCTCACCGGCGAGCAACGCTCACGCGGCGTGGAGCTGACCGCCACCGGCAAGATCGTCGACAACTGGTATGTGCGCGGCGGCGTGGGCCTGCAGGACGCCAAGGTCGAGAAGGACAACAATGGCTTTGAGGGCAAACGTATCAGCGACGTGGCCAAGCGCAACGCCAGCCTGTTCATCACCTGGAAACCCCAGATGGGCTGGTACGCGGAAACCGGTTTGACCCTGGTGGGTGATCGTTATGCCGACAACCTCAACACTGTGGTGTTGCCGGGTTATGGCCGTTGGGACGCGCTGGCCGGGTTCCGTCAGAAAGAATGGGACGTGCGGGCAGCGCTGAACAATATCGCCGACAAAAACTACTACGCCTCGGCGACCAGTGCGGCGCAGATTCAACCGGGGGAGCCGCGAAGCCTGGTGGTCACCGGTACCTACAGCTTCTGACACGCCTCATGTGAAACAAAGCCAGCCCCCACACTGGTTAGGCATTGCCCACAACATCAGCGCCTGGCGCAGATCCCTGTGGGAGCGGGCTTGCCCGCGAAAGCGGTGTGCCAGTCACTGGATGTTTAACTGAACCACCGCCATCGCAGGCAAGCCAGCTCCCACACTGGTTAGGTAGTGCCCACAACATCAGCGCCTGGCGCAGATCCCTGTGGGAGCGGGCTTGCCCGCGA